>NZ_CAUIZY010000002.1:0-229358 GCF_962747855.1 Neisseria blantyrii | reverse complement strand
GGGGGGGGGGAATGGAATATCCCATTCTAATTGAAAAGAATCAGAACCCTGAGTTAGTAGATTTAAATGATTTTGTAAATAGGTAATACTGACAGATTTGTACAATTCAGCAACTGGTGATGTGGTATTTTGTAAATAATGGGTTATACAGGCAAGTTCATGCATGTCGCTATCAAAATTCAGCTTTTTTCTGACTGTAGAATATTTCATAAATTTCATCTTCCAAATTATATTTTATACACGTTTTTTTGAATTAAAGTGGTAGCCTATTTCAAAGCGGAACCGTCTGAAATATTGAGTTTACTGATATAAACTAAGTATTCTATTTTCAGACGGCCTCCACCGCCCCCAACTCCAACAACACCTGAAAACCGTCATTGATATACCGTGAATCGGGCATTTCTAAAAACGGGAATGCTGCCACATCGCCGAGTTTCAATGCTGCCATGCGCAGGATGACGGCGGCGAGGTTGCTGCGGACGATTTCGGGGTCGGTAAATTCGGTGCGGCTGTTGAAATCTTCTTCTGAAAACAGTCGGATACACACGCCTGCGGAGACGCGTCCGCAGCGGCCGGAGCGTTGGCGGGCGGCGGCTTGGGAGATTTTTTCGATATGAAGCTGCTCCACTTTTGCCCGCGCGGAATAGCGTTTGACACGCGCGAGGCCGGTGTCGATGACGTATTTGATGCCCGGCACGGTGAGCGAGGTTTCGGCGACGTTGGTTGCCAGCACGATGCGGCGTTTCGCGCCTGAGGGGTGGAAGATTTTGTGCTGTTCGGCGTGCGACAGGCGTGCGAATAGGGGCAGGATTTCGTCGTTGCGGCGCAGTGTGGATTTGCGCAGGGCTTCGGCGGCTTCGCGGATTTCGCGTTCGCCCGGCAGGAATACCAAGATATCGCCTTCGCCGTGTCGCGCCAATTCGTCCGCCGCATCGACAATCGCGTCGGTCAGCTCCACTTCCGCGTCGTCTTCGTCTTTGCCGGTCAGCGGGCGGTAGAGGATTTCGACAGGATACGTCCGTCCGCTCACTTCCAGCACGGGCGCGCCGTTGAAGTGTCGGGAGAAGCGTTCTGCGTCTATGGTTGCCGAGGTGATGATGACTTTCAAGTCGGGGCGGCGCGGCAGCAGCTGTTTCAGGTAACCCAGCAGAAAGTCGATGTTCAGGCTGCGTTCGTGCGCTTCGTCGATGATAATTGTGTCGTAGGCGGCGAGATAACGGTCGGTCTGGGTTTCCGCCAGCAGGATGCCGTCGGTCATCAGCTTGACGCAGGCATCGCGCGAGGTGTGGTCGGTGAAGCGCACCTTATAGCCCACCGCGCTGCCGATTTCCGATTTCAGTTCTTCGGCAATCCGCTCTGCCACGGAACGTGCTGCCAAACGGCGCGGCTGGGTATGCCCGATCAGCCCCGCCGCCCCGCGCCCGAGTTCCAAGCAAATCTTGGGCAGCTGCGTGGTTTTGCCCGAACCGGTTTCGCCGCAAATAATTGTTACCTGATTTTCGGCAATGGTTTTTTTGATTTCGTCAAGTTTCTCGTGAACGGGCAGGGTGTTGTCGAACTCGGGTTTGGGTAATGCTGCCAAACGCTTCAAGAAGATTTCGTGCGATTTTCGGTATTTTTCTTCGACTTTGGACAAGCCGCCGTATTTGTTGGGATTTTTGAAGGCGGATTGCAGGAAGTGGCGGTCTTTGGAGAGGGTTTGGGAGAGGTCGGGAAACATGATTGGTGCGTGTGCGGTAAAAAATAGAATTATAGCAAACGCTTTGGTTGGGTTCGGGCAATATCGGGATGGGGAAATGCCGTCTGAAAACCGCATTCTGTCGTTCAGACGGCATTGTTGCTGAAATTTCAAGCGGCGGCGGAACGGTATCCGAATCAAGGCGGTTTGCCCTGCGTCCCGTCCCGGCTGTGTGAAGGGGCGGCTGTCGGCGTTTGATCGGGGGCGTTTTAATTTTCAGACGGCATTCCCGTTTTGCTGTTTGCGGCTTGCGGTCTTGCGGGTGCATTGCCGGTTTGGGCGGCGGTTTCCTGAAGCACGCGCTGGCGGAAGCGCATTCCCGATGCGTGGTAGAACGGACGCGGCGAAAACTGGCGTGAAACCTGCGAGGCGAAAATGCAGGCAATCAGCATCCAAAACAGCAGGCTTTGTCCGCCCGTCATTTCCATGACGACGACGGCGGAAGTAATCGGCGATTGTGTCGCGCCCGCCAGAAATGCCGCCATGCAGATGAGGACGATGATGTTTGCACCCTGCGATATGTCGGCGATGGCGGCGATATGCTTGCCCAAAACCGCGCCTATGGTCAGCGAGGGGGTGAAGATGCCGCCCGGTATGCCCGCCCAATAGCTGAATACGGTGGCGAGCCATTTTGCCGCCGCCAGCCCGACGGGGGCTTCGTAGATGCCGTGCAGGGCTTGGGCGGCTTCGTGGTAGCCGGTGCCGTAGGTTTTGCCTTGGTAGAGCGTGCCGAGCAGGGCGAGCAGCAGCCCCATCAGTGCCGCCAGCAGCAGCGGACGGTTGCGGATAAAGCCGCGTATCTTGCGTGGTGCAAATGCCGCTGCACCCTGATAGAGCAGCCGTCCGAACAGGCCGCCCGCCGCGCCGCAAACCAGCCCCGCCGCCACGACCCACATCAAAATATTTTCCAACACGCCGCCGTTGAAACCCGAAAAATACGGGTTGTTGCCCTGAATGGCAACCTGTATGAAACCGGAGGCGAGCACGCCCAAAAGAATCTGCCGTTCCCAGCGCAGCATAATGCCGCGCCCGAGTTCCTCAATGGCGAAAATCACGCCCGCCAGCGGCGCGTTGAACGCGGCTGCCAAACCGCCCGCCGCGCCCGCCGCCATCAAATCGTTTTCCTGCATCCCTTTGAATGCCAAACCGTGTTTTTTGCACCACGCGCCCCACGCCCCCATCACTGCCGAGCCGACCTGAACGGACGGGCCTTCGCGCCCGATGGACGCGCCGAACAGCATACCCAAAAAGGTCAGCGGAATCTTCAGTAGCGTCTGCCCGAGGCGGAGCAGGCGCGTTTTTTGTGCGCCGTAGGGCAGCGACAGCGAGGCGATGACCTGCGGGATGCCGCTGCCCGATGTGTATGGCGCATATTTGCGCGTGAACCAGACGATGACGGGCAGTCCCAGCGGCAGGGCAATCCATGCGAACCACGGGTATTGTTGAACCAGTTTGGCGTTCAGTTCCAGCGCAAAATCGGCAAGGTGGGCAAAAAACAGCGCAGTCAGGGCAACGAGTGCCGAGCCTGCCAGGAGGAACAGAAAGGCGATGCTTTTGCGCGACAGGCGGCGGGTTTGGCGGATTTTGTGGGCGAGGCGGCGGGGGAATGTGGAGGTCATGGTATGTTGTCCGGCGGTTCGGACGGCATTTATGTATGCCGTCTGAAGCCGTGTCGGGTCAGGAACGGTAGTCGGCGTTGATGGAAACGTATCCGTGCGACAGGTCGCAGGTATAGACGGTGGCGGCGGCTTGTCCGCGATGCAGCTTGATGCGGACGGTGATTTCGTCCTTCGACATCACTGCCTGCCCTTGTGCTTCGGTGTAGCTTGCGGCGCGTCCGCCGTGTTCGGCAACCAAAATATCGTCGAGATACATTTCCACGAGGTCGGTATCGAGGTCGGCAACGCCGGCATAACCGATGGCGGCGAGCAGCCTGCCGAGGTTGGGGTCGGAGGCGAAAAAGGCGGTTTTGACCAGCGGCGAACGTGCCACGGTGTAGGCGGCTTGGCGGGCTTCGTCGCGGGTTTTGGCGTTTTCGACGCGGACGGTGATGAACTTGGTCGCGCCCTCGCCGTCGCGGACGATGGCTTGGGCGAGTTCGAGCGCAAGGCTGCACAACAATTCTTTGAGTTGGGCGTAACGCGGGTCGGCGATGTTGTCGATTTCGCTTTGGCTGTTTTTGCCGGTGGCGATGATGACGAAACTGTCGTTGGTGCTGGTGTCGCCGTCAACGGTGATGGTGTTGAAGGTTTCGTCGGCGATTTCCTGCGTCATCAGTTGGAGGACGGGTTGGGAAACTTTGGCATCGGTGGCGATGAAACCGAGCATGGTCGCCATATTGGGATGAATCATGCCCGAGCCTTTGGCGATGCCCGTGGCGCGGACGGTGTGTTTGTCGCCGACCTTGCCTTCGCGCGAGGCGGCTTTGGGAACGGTGTCGGTGGTCATGATGGCGCGTGCCGCTTCGTTCCAGAAGGCAGGCTGCATTTTGGGCAGCGCGGCGATGATTTTGTCGGCGGGCAGCGGTTCGAGAATCACGCCGGTGGAGAAGGGCAGCACCTGGTTCGGTTTGCAGCCGATTTGCCGGGCGGCGGCGGCACACACTGCCAAAGCATCGATTCTGCCCTGTGCGCCCGTACCCGCGTTGGCGTTGCCCGTGTTGATGACGAGGGCGCGCACGCCGTCTTCGTCGAAAAGGTGCGATTTGGCGATGTGGACGGGAGCGGCACAGAAACGGTTGGTCGTGAAGACTGCACCGACGGTGCTGCCGGCGGCTATGGCAATCAGTGTCAGGTCGGTACGCTCGGGCTTCTTCACGCCTGCTTGGGCGGTGTAGAGGGCAATGCCGTCGATGTCGAGCAGTTGTTCGGCGGTTTTTTCGGTCAGGTTGACAGCCATAACGGTTCTCCTTGCGAGTGTGTTGGCGTTCAGACGGCATGGGTTGAAATGCCGTCTGAAACAGGTTCAGAACCCCAAAACGGGGATAATCAGCGGCGCAATCAGCGCGGTCAGCACGCCGTTGAACGTCAGCCCCAGCCCCGCGTATGCCGCCATACGGCGGCTGCGTTCGAGCGAGGCGGCAATGCCCATCGCGTGCGAGGCCGTGCCGAGCGACATACCCACGGACGAGGGCATGACGACGGTGTTCTTCAGCATTTTGTAACCGGCAATCTGTCCGACCAGTCCGGCAATGATGACGGTGGCGGCGGTAATGGCGGGAATGCCGCCGATGGAGCGGGTGATTTCGATGGCGATGGGGTTGGTCACGGATTTGGAGGCAAGGGAGAGGACGATTTCGCGTTCCGCGCCCAGCCATTTGGCAAAATACATCCCCGTAACAATGCCCGTAACGCTGCCCGCAAGCTGCGAAACGATGACGGGCAGCCACTGGTTGAAGATTTTACGGCGGTTTTGGTAGAGCGGCACCGCAAGCACGACAACGGCGGGCTTGAGCCAGAAATCAATGAATTGTGCGGCGTTGTGGTACACCGCATAATCGATACCGAGGATTTTCAGGTAGGCAATCAGCACGATAGTGCTGACGAGTACGGGGTTGCAGAAGATATTGCCCGTGCGCGTGCGCACGATAATTGCAAGCGCGTACACGGCAAGCGTGAGAAAAAGCAGGATGCCGGGCTGCCTGAGGATTTCGTTCATCAGATAATGCTCCGTATCCAGCGGTGAACCTTGCCCGTAACCAGCAGTACGCACAAAGTGCTGGCGGAGGCGGAAACCAGTATCGAAAACCAATCGTCGGCAATCAAATCCAAATAGCTGATAACCGCCACGCAGGGCGGCACGAGGAACAGCGTCAGGTTTGCCATCAGTGCGTCGGTAAGCTGTTGCAGCCAAGACGTTTTGACCCAACCCGCCTGCAAAAGCGCAAACAGCACGCCCATGCCGACGATGCTGCCGGGCAGTTTGATGCCTGCTAGGAAAACGGCGGTTTCGCCGGCGGCGATGCAGCCGAGGATGATGAGGAGCGCGCGGATGATGTTCATGTTGTGTGTCTGTCTTTTGACGGCGTTGTGATAAATTTTGTTAACTGTTTAATCATAACGTCAAATATGCCGTCTGAAAAGCCGGAGCCGCGCACAAACGCAAAAACGGCACGGATAAACCGTGCCGCAGCAACCGGGGCGTGTTCAGACTTTGCGGTAGGGATTTTCCAAACCTTCAATCAGCGCGAGCAGGTAATCGCGCAACTGACGTTCGCCGCAACCCATCAGCAGCGCGTCTTCAAACGCGTCTTGTGCTGTTTGGTACAGTTCGGTCATGTTTTCAGTCATTACTTTGACCTTTTCGGTACAGGACACGATCTGTCCGTCATCGTCGTACCATTTGGGCATTTCGGGCATACTCATTGCGTATTCCTTGGGAAATCAGTTCAGAAAGCGGGACGGGTCGTTTTTCTTGACGCGGCGGGCGAACGCGTATTTGCCGCTCCAATATTTGTGGCTCAGGCTGGTGATTTCGATATTTTTCCCCGTGCGCGGCGCGTGGATGAAGCGGTCGTTGCCGATATAAAGCCCGACATGGGAAATGCGGCTGCCGCCGAGCGTGCGGAAAAACACCATATCCCCGGGCTGCAATTCGCTTCGGGAAACGGGTGCGCCCATCCGCGCCTGTTCTGCCGCCGTGCGCGGCAGGTTGATGCCCATAGCGCGTTTGAAGATGTGCTGCATAAAGCCGCTGCAGTCGAAACCGGTAGAAACCGATGTGCCGCCGTAGCGGTAGGCGATGCCCAAGAGCCCCATCGCATTGCCGATGAGTTCGTCGGCATTGCCCGACCTTCGGACGGGGGCTTGGTTGACGGGTAAAACGGGCTGTTCGCTTTCGGCAAACTGTTTGAGAATTTGCTCGCGTGTGCTGAGCAGGTTGGTCAACTCGTCGGCAAAGGCGGGGCGGACGGCAAACATCAGCCACAAAACCGCCCAAACTGCCGGTTTGAAAAAAGAATCCATATCGGTGTTTCCGCGCAGGAGGCATCGTGCCGCCGTGCGATGTTATGCTGTATCAGTCGAAAATATCTTGTTGATTGTATATAAAAAAACGGCTGTTTGGCAAAAAACGGCTTGTTAGATTGGGTTAATATATTGATTTTTATATAATTTATTGAGAACTTGGGAAACGCACCCGCCGTCCGCCTTGTTTTCGCGCCGACCGCAACCATATATCCGCCATCCGAACAATTAATCAGAGAGAATAATGAATCAAACCTCCATCAACCGCGCCGATGTGCGTACCCGCTTTATCTTCGACGATATGCCCGTGCGCGGGCTGCACGTCCGTCTGGAAAACGTGTGGCAGCACATCGTGAAGCAGAAAAACTATCCTTCCGCCATCCGTCGTGCTTTGGGCGAGTTGTTGGCGGCGGGTGTGTTGCTGTCGGGCAACCTTAAAAACGAAGGCACGCTGATTGTGCAGGTTCAGGGGCAGGGGCGGCTGAAAATGCTGGTTGCGGAAGCGACTTCCGACCGTACCGTCCGTGCGACCGCGCGGTGGGACGAAACCGCAGAAATAGCCGATGACGAAAGCCTCGGCGACCTTTTGGGGGAGGGCGGCGTGTTCGTATTGACGCTGCAACCCAAAGACGGCGAACCCTGGCAGGGCGTAGTGCCTTTGGAAGGCGACAGCATCGCGCAAATGTTGGTGAACTATATGAAACGTTCCGAACAGCTTGATACGCACATCGTCCTGTCTGCAAGCAGCGAAGCGGCGGGCGGTCTGCTGGTGCAGCGTCTGCCCGAAGCGGAGGCGGACGAAGCGTGGGAACACGTCAGTACGCTGGCGCGCACGCTGACGGCGGAGGAGCTGGCAGAATTGGATGCGCAACACGTTTTATACCGCCTGTTCCACGAAACGCCGCCGCGCGTGTTCGAGCCGGAAATGTTTGAATTTTCATGCACCTGTTCGCGCGGCAAGGTCAGCGATATGCTGCTGATGCTGGGTGGGGAAGAAGTCGGCGGCGTGGTGGCGGAACAGGGCAGCATCGAAGTCGATTGCGATTTTTGCCACAGCAAATATGTGTTTGACGAAACCGATGTCAATGCGCTGTTTGGTGCGGACGTGGTCGATATTGCGCGCAACCGTTCCGACAGCCCTGTGCAGTAACCGTATATTCAAATGCCGTCTGAAAATCCGTGAGGGAGGTTTCAGACGGCATTTTTACGGACAGAGGGTCAAAGTTTGTTGTGTATTTTTTTCAGTGTGAGGGAAATTCCTACCAGCAGATTCAATAGCGCGGCAGTAGAAACCGAACCGATTAGAAAACCAAATCCGATGCCCCCTTGATTATTCTCTGTCGCACTTACAAAAGCCAACAGACCAAACAGGCACATAGCTCCAGCACAAAATCTCAAAAAATTTTCCGAAAAAGATGCTGTCAGCGGCAAGTTCTCTTCCGCTTGAGTTTCCGAAGGGGTTACATTTGTTTCCTGATTTTGATTGTCTGTCGTCATTTCCTTGTTTTCTTTCTCAAAAAATATCGCCGCCACAGTGGACGCATGGCAGCAAGTCTGAAAAGGGATTCTACCCCTCCCTGAATTAATTCAATATTCATTCTCAACAGAGTCGGACTCCGGCAAACGCAAAAATGCCGTCTGAAACAGATTCCGCTTCAGACGGCATTTTCATGTGTTTCAGACGGCATTTAAAGCAGGAACAGGGTGGCGAGACCCAAGAAAATCAGGAAGCCGCCGGAATCCGTTACCGCCGTAATCAGCACCGAGCTGCCCAACGCGGGGTCGCGTCCGAACTTTTCCATTACCACGGGAATCAATACGCCGACGGTTGCCGCCAGCAGCAGGTTGAGCGTCATCGCGGCAACCATGACCAAACCGATGCCGAGGCTGCCGTAAAGCAGCCATGAAACCGCGCCCATGACGGTTCCCCAGATAATGCCGTTGACCAAGGCGACGCCGACTTCTTTTTTCAACAGCCTGCCTGCCTGCATGCCTGTCAGTTGCCCCATCGCCATGGCGCGGACAATCATGGTAATCGTCTGATTGCCCGAGTTGCCGCCGATGCCGGCGACGATGGGCATCAGTGCGGCGAGAGCGACGATTTTTTCGATACTGCCTTCAAATGCGCCGATGACGCGGCTGGCGAGGAAGGCGGTGCAGAGGTTGACGGCGAGCCACATCCAGCGGTTTTTGACGGAATCCAAGACGGGGGCGAACAGGTCTTCTTCTTCCTGCAAACCTGCCATATTCAGCATATCCGCTTCCGATTCTTCGCGGATCACGTCCACCATCTCGTCGATGGTAATCCTGCCGATGAGCTTTTTGTTTTCATCGACGACGGGCGCGGTAACCAAGTCGTAGCGTTCAAACGCCTGCGCTGCTTCTTCCACATCGTCTTCGGCGCGGAAACGCACGACATCTTTCGCCATCACGTTTTCCACCAAGTCTTCGGGATCGGCGACTAAAAGTTTGCGGATGGGCAGCACGCCTTGCAGCACGTCGTTTTCATCAACCACAAAAATCTTGTCGGTATGGTCGGGCAGGCTGTCGAAGCGGCGCAGATAACGCAGCACCACTTCGCAGGCGACATCGGCGCGGATGCTGACCAACTCGAAGTCCATAATCGCGCCGACTTGGTTGTCTTCATACGACATTGCCGCCTTGACTTGGGCGCGTTCTTCCTCATCGCGCGTCTGTAAGGCTTCATAAACCACTTGGTGCGGCAAATCGTCTGCCAGCTCCGCCAATTCGTCCGCGTCCAAATCATCGACCGCCGCCAACAATTCGTCCTTGTCCATCGACTCGATCAGCGTTTCGCGGACTGCATCGGACACTTCCAGCAGCACTTCGCCGTCGTCTTCCGGTTTGACCAGAATCCAGACGATATTGCGTTCGCGCGGCGGCAGCGATTCCAACACCGCCGCCACGTCGGCAGGGTGCAGCTCGCTCAAGAGGACGGTCAGCTCGGTCAGTTTGTCGCGCAGCGGCGCGTCTTCGAGCGGTGTACCGTTTTCGATTTGTTCAAAAGCAGGTTCGAGGATTTCGCAGAGGGAGTGGACACGGTCGAAATCGGCGGAAGGGCGTTCGGTATGGTTTTGACCGGTTTCGCCATCGTGTGTCGGAGGAGTGTGTTCGATGCTCATAAATGCTCCGCCCGCCGTGTGCGGGGAGGCATTCCGGCAGGATGGTTATTGTCGTTTGGAATCGGAAGGGGCGTTCAGTAAAAACGAACTGGGAAGGTCCATAATAAAAGCCTGACGGTACAGGCGCAGGGTTGGAAACGGCACTATTCTACTCCCTTTTGGAACGGTTTACTATTTTTAACGCAAATGCCGTCTGAAACGCGGGTTTCAGACGGCATTTTTCAGAGGGCAGGTCAGCGGTAGGCGTTTTTCAGTTCGCGCAGGGCGGCGAAGACCGCCAAGCCGTTGTTTAAGGTTTGACCCGTCAGGGTTTCGGCACGTTGGCGGACTGCGGGGATTTCTGTCCGCAAAAACGGGTTGATGCGGCGTTCGTGCGCGAGGGTAACGGGCAGGGTAGGCGTGTGTTCTGCCGCTTTCAGTGCCGTCTGAATGTCGGCGTTGTCCGGCTCGATATGGGCGGCGAAACGCAGGTTGGCGGCGGTGTATTCGTGTGCCGGGTAGAACAGGGTGTTTTCGGGTAATTGGTTGAACCGTTGGAAGCTGTCGTAAAGCTGTTCGACCGTGCCGGTAAACACGCGTCCGCAGCCGGCGGAAAACAGGGTGTCGCCGCAAAAGACGTGTATGCCGTCTGAAGTTTCCATGAGGTAGCTGATATGGCGGTCGGTATGGCCCGGGGTTGCCCAAACGGTGATTAACCCTTCGCCGAAGGTAAATTGGGTGCCTGCGGTTACGGTGTGGGTGGCGGCTTCGATGTCGGTTTCACCGTAAACGGGCGATTCCATGTAGCCGCGCCACAGTGCGGCCGCACCGCCTTCGTGGTCGGGGTGGGGGTGCGTTACCCATGTTTGGGCAAGCATGAGTCGGTTGCGTACGAGGAATTCCAATACGGGTGTGGGGTCGGAGGGGTCGACGCAGACGGCATGGTTGCCGTGCTGTATCATCCAGATGTAGTTGTCGGTCAAGGCTTTGACGGGTGTGATTTTCATGAGTGTTCCTCGGTGGACGGATGCCGTTTAAAGGATGGTATGCCGGAATGCCGTCTGAAATATTCTTCAGACGGCATTGGTTTGAGTAGGGCGGTTAGCCCAAGGCTTTTCTTGCACCGGCAAAGAGGCGATACCAGCCGGACAATTCCGTCCAGTCTTCCGGTTTCCAGCTCATTTGTGCGGCACGGTACACGCGTTCGGGGTGGGGCATCATAATGGTAACGCGGCCGTCGGCGTTGGTAATGCCGGCGATGCCCTGCGGCGAGCCGTTGGGGTTGAGCGGATAGGTTTGGGTAACCTGGTTTTGACCGTCTACATATTGCAACGCAATGCCCAAATCGGCAGAAATGTTGCCGCCGTGAAGTGCGAAGTCGGCGCGTCCTTCGCCGTGGCTGACCACGACGGGCAGGCTGGAGCCTTGCATTTCGTTCAGAATCAGCGACGCGGATTTTGGAACATGAACCATACTCAGGCGCGCTTCGAACTGTTCGCTCAGGTTGCGTTTGAACTTCGGCCAGCCTGCCGTGCCGGGGATGATTTCGGCGAGGTTGCTGACCATCTGGCAGCCGTTGCACACGCCCAATGTCAGCGTGTTCGGGTCGGCGAAGAAGGCGGCAAATTGGTCGCGCAGAGCAGGGTGGAACAGAATCGATTTCGCCCAGCCTTCGCCCGCGCCGAGTACGTCGCCGTAGCTGAAGCCGCCGCACGCCGCCAGCATTTTGAAGTCGGCAAGGCGGAAGCGGCCTGCCATCAGGTCGGACATATGCACGTCGTAGGCATCGAATCCGGCGCGGGTGAACGCGGCGGCCATTTCGATTTGCCCGTTTACCCCCTGTTCGCGCAGGATGGCGATTTTGGGTTTCGCGCCGCTGTTGACGAAAGGCGCGGCGATGTCTTCGTTCACGTCAAACTTCACGTCGGCAAACAATGCGCTGCGTTCGTTGTCGTCAATCAGGGCAAACTCGCTGTCGGCGCAGGCAGGGTTGTCGCGCAGGCGTTGGATGGCATGGCTGGTTTCCTGCCATGCGCGTTGCAGGTCGGTGCGGTTTTGTTCCAATACGATGCCTGCTTGGTTGCGGATAACGATTTTCTCGTCAGTACCGATGGTCGCAACGGCATGCAGTGCCAAATCAGCTTCTTTAAACAAAGCTTCTACTGCCGCAACATCTTGTTTGGCAATTTGAATCACTGCGCCCAACTCTTCATTGAACAATGCGCGGATACTTGCTTCATTGACATCGGCTTGGTTGGCAACCAGCGAGGTCAAATCCACATTCAAGCCGCACCGTGCAGCAAACGCCATTTCCGCCAACGTGGCAAACAAGCCGCCGTCGCTGCGGTCGTGATACGCCAAGAGTTTGTCTTCGGCGACAAGCTGTTGAATCACGCCGTAAAAGTCTTTCAGACGGCCTGTATCGTCCAAATCAGGCGCGTCGCCGCTCATATTGTTGTACACCTGACCGAACGCAGAGCCGCCCATACGCGCTTTGCCGAAGCCCAAATCGACAAACAGCAATACGCTGTCTTCGACGTTTTTCAATTCGGGCGTAACGGTTTTTCGCACGTCTTTAACAGGCGCGAACGCGGAGATAATCAGGCTCAATGGCGAGACGACGGATTTTTTCTCTTCGCCATCCTGCCAAACGGTTTTCATCGACAGGCTGTCTTTGCCCACGGGAATGCTCAAATCCAGTGCCTGACAGGCTTTGGAAACGGCTTCGACGGTGCGGTAGAGTTTTTCGTCTTCGCCTTCGTTGCCGCACGCCGCCATCCAGTTGGCGGAAAGCTTGATGTTGCCGATGTCGCCGATATTGGCTGCCGCGATGTTGGTGATGGCCTCGCCGACGCACATTCTGCCCGAGGCAGGCGCATCAAACAGGGCGACGGCCGGTTTTTCGCCCATAGACATTGCTTCGCCGCGATAGGTGTTGAAGCCCATCATGGTCACGGCGCAGTCGGCTACCGGGGTTTGGTATTTGCCGACCATTTGATCGCGGTGCGTCAAACCGCCGACGCTGCGGTCGCCGATGGTAATCAGGAAGTTTTTAGCTGCTACGGTAGGCAGGCGCAAAACGCGGTAGGCGGCTTCGGTAATGTCGATATCGCCGGCGTTAAACGGTTTTTTCCCAAAGGGATTCCCTTCGGTCGCATACGGCGTAACCGTTTTGTCGGTACGCGTGGTTTTGGGCGGTTTGCCGAGCAAGATGTTCAATGGCAAATCGACGGGGTTGTTGGAGAACAAATCGTCGCGCACTTTCAAATGGCCGTCGTCGGTCGCCGTGCCGACCACGGCAAACGGGCAGCGTTCGCGTTCGCAGATGGCGCGAAAGGTGTCCAAATCTTTTTCCAAAATCGACAACACATAACGCTCTTGCGATTCGTTGCACCAAATTTGCAAAGGCGTTAAACCGTGTTCTTCCAGCGGCACTTCGCGCAGCTTGAATACCGCGCCGCGTCCGGCATCGTTGACGAGTTCGGGGAAGGCGTTGGACAAACCGCCCGCGCCCACGTCGTGGATGGAGATAATCGGGTTTTTATCGCCAAGCTGCCAGCATCGGTCGATCACTTCCTGCGCGCGGCGTTCGATTTCGGGGTTGCCGCGTTGTACGGAATTGAAGTCTAAAGAAGCGTCGTTTGTACCGGTATCCATCGAAGAAGCCGCGCCGCCGCCCAAACCGATAAGCATACCCGGGCCGCCCAGTTGGATCAGCAACGCGCCTTCGGGGATTTCGTCTTTATGCGTCTGCTGCGCCTGAATGCTGCCCAAACCGCCTGCAATCATAATCGGTTTGTGGTAGCCGCGAACCTGACCGTCGAACTTCTCTTCAAAAGTGCGGAAGTAGCCCAAGAGGTTCGGGCGGCCGAATTCGTTGTTGAACGCCGCGCCGCCGATGGGGCCTTCAATCATAATGTCCAGCGGCGAGGAAATATGTTCCGGCTTGCCGTAATCTTGTTCCCACGGCTGTTTGAGGCCGGGGATGTTGAGGTTGGACACGGTAAAGCCGGTCAAGCCCGCTTTCGGACGCGAACCTTTGCCCGTTGCGCCTTCGTCGCGGATTTCGCCGCCCGCGCCCGTCGCCGCGCCCGCAAACGGCGCGATGGCGGTCGGATGGTTGTGCGTTTCCACTTTCATGATGATATGCGTGTCTTCTTCGTGGAAACGGTAGCCTTGGTTTTCCGCCGCATCCGGATAGAAACGCTCGATTTTTGCGCCTTCGATTACGGACGAATTGTCTTTATAAGCGACGACCGTGCCTTCGGGATGCGCGTTGTGCGTGTCGCGTATCATGCCGAAGAGCGATTTGGGCTGTTTTTCGCCGTTGAGGATGAAGTCGGCGTTGAAGATTTTGTGGCGGCAGTGCTCGCTGTTTGCCTGCGCGAACATCATCAGCTCAACATCGGACGGATTGCGCTGCAAAGCCTGATAGTTTTCAACCAGATAATCGATTTCGTCGGCGGAGAGTGCCAAACCCATTTCGGTATTGGCTTTGACCAAAGCCTCTTTACCGCCGCCCAAAACATCGACGGTGGAGAAAGTTTCGGATTCGAGATGGTGGAATAATTTGGATGCCGTCTGAAAATCGGGCAATACGGATTCGGTCATGCGGTCGTGCAGCAAAGCCGCCCATTGCTGTTTCTGTTCATCATTCAGACGACCTTCCAGCCACACCGCCATACCGCGCTCGATGCGTTCGATGCCTGCCAAACCGCAATTTTCCGCAATATTGGTTGCTTTGGAAGCCCACGGCGAAATCGTACCCAAACGGGGCGTGACCAAAAACAAATGCAAGCCCTCGCGCGCTTTTGGCGTTTGTTCAACGCTTTGCGCCGCCAACAAGGCTTGCAGTTTTTCGACAGTCGCGGCATCCAATGCTTTCTCGCTGCCGACAAAATACCAAAATTCGCTTTTCAGTTTCACTTCGGGCAGACCGAGTGCGGCGGCTTTTTGCAAGAGTTTTTCAACACGGAAATCGGAAAGGGCGGTAACGCCGCGCAAGGGCAAAACAACAGACATAATTCGGCTCTCAAATGCGGTTGGGAAAATGTCATTATACGCGAAAAGGACGGTTTCGTTAGCGCGTGTAAGCGAAAAAATGTTTACAATTTTACAAATACAATCAATGTAAAAACCTTTGTCATGTCAGTCGCGTTCTGAGAAATGTAATTTATATTCTGAAATATAGTAAAATCACGTCCGCTTTTGAAATTGTTTGGACAAGCTAAGAAGGAGTTATGCAATGTTTATTGTTTGGAGTGGGAAGGGGCTTTTGGTTGTTTTGTCTCTGATTATCGGAGTTATCTGTGGTTTTGCCTTGGGAGATTGGTTGAAAGATGCAATTTCCTCAAATTTCGTTTTTATGTTAAGCCTTTGTATTGCTGCACTTTGCAACTACTTCTTTAGTAAGTGGTTTATTTCCGATAAAGTAAAAACCTATACTGACAATGAAACAGGAGAAATAATCGGCGTGAGAGACAACTCAAGCCTGTTTTTTCTGCGCAACCGGTATTGGACATGGATTTTCGTCTTTTTGGCTGCTGTTTTTTTTGTAATGTTCATAATCGAACAATTTTAGCAACGAGGCATTGATATGTATGTTTTGCATGTCAAACACATTGTTTTATCGGACAGTAATCCCCGCAGGATGTCGACTCAAGAATTTCCGTAGATGCAAATATGGAATCCTAAAGGAACAATTATGAAAAAAATCGAAGCCATCATCAAACCGTTCAAACTCGACGACGTGCGTGAGGCGTTGACGGAAATCGGCATTACGGGCATGACCGTCAGCGAGGTTAAAGGGTTTGGAAGGCAGAAGGGGCATACGGAGATTTACCGGGGCGCGGAATACGCCGTCGATTTCCTGCCCAAAGTCAAAATCGAGCTGGTGTTGGCGGATGACGCCGTGGAACGCGCGATTGACGTGATTGTCGAGGTGGCGCGTTCGGGCAAAATCGGCGACGGCAAGATTTTTGTGCTGCCGGTCGAGGAGGCAATCCGTATCCGCACGGGTGAACGTTCGGACGCGGCGGTTTGAGCGTTTGGAATGGAAATGCCGTCTGAAAGGCGGAATACCCCTTTTCAGACGGCAGGAAAACACCACCCCGCCAATAATTCAAGGAAAACCAATTATGCCTGTTTCACATCCTTATTTTGAAACCTTATCGGCAGGAAGCCCGGAAAACGGACCGGACGTTTGCTGGGAACGCGAGCTGCCTGTCAACGGCGATACCGTCGAAGTCTGTTTATGGACTGGCGGCGACGATGAACTGACTGCCGAAAAATTAGACGCATTCGCCGCGTTTTTAGCGCGTTTGGAAGAAGCGGACAAAATGGCCCGAGCCGCCATTGCCGAATATTTAACCGAAGACGGCGAATATTTGAATTTCCACATCACTGAAATAGAAGATGCGGACTACCCCGACAACCCCGAAGAATTTGCCCGCGCCATGCGTTTGGAGAGCATCTCTTTATGGACGGAGGAACTGCCAGACTGCGACTCGATTGTGATGGACTACATGATAGACCGAGAAAAAAGCGACGAAATACTGGCCGTCAAACTGTTCGCCGACGGCGGCATATGCGGCATCGACTGGGAAAGTTAGCCCCTTTTCAGACGGCATTTTCTTTTTGAGCTTCAGATGTGGTGGACGATGAGTTTTTTGCCTTCGTAGTCGAGTACGTCCACATCCATGTCGAACAGTTCTTTGATGTTGTGTACGGTGAACACTTCTTCGGGCGTGCCGGTCAGGGCGACTTTGCCGTTTTTCATGGCGACGACGTGGTCGGCGTAGGCGGCGGCCTGGTTGATGTCGTGCAATACGACGACGGTGGTGCGTTTGTGTTCATCGGTCAGCCGGCGCAGGATTTGCATGAGGCAGCGGGCATGATACATGTCGAGGTTGTTCAGCGGTTCGTCCAGCAAAACGTAGTCGGTGCGCTGGCAGAACACCATGGCAATCATGGCGCGTTGGCGTTGGCCGCCGGAAAGCTCGGTCAGGTAGCGGTCGGCGAAGTCTTGCAGGTGGAACTCGGCAAGCGCTTCTTCGACGATGGTTTTATCCGTTTCAGACGGCCTGCCTTGATGGTAGGGATAGCGGCCGAACATGAGCAGGTCGCGCACGGTAATGCGGCTCATGATGCTGTTTTCTTGGGTGAGGATGGAGAGCGTGCGGGCGAGTTCGGCGGTAGGGGTGGTTTTGATGTCTTTGCCTGCGTAGCTGATGTCGCCGTGTACCAGAGGCTGAAGCCGTGCCATAAAGGAGAGGAGGGTGGACTTGCCTGCGCCGTTCGGACCGATCAGCGCGGTAATGCCGCCTTCGGGAATGTCGAGGCTGACGTCGTTGAGGATGGGGTTGCTGCCGATGGTGTGGCTGACGTTGCGGATGGTAATCATAGGCGGGTCCGAAAATAGGAAATTGGGGTTTCAGACGGCCTTGAGTTTTAAGGCCGTCTGAAACTTATTGATTATGACGTTTTAGATTTCTTTGACGGTGACAAATTCGGGATTGTCGGCTTGGTCAATCAGGAAGGCGCGGACGCGTTCTTGCCAAAGTTCGCCGAATTGTTTGAGTTCGTCGGCACTTGCGCTGCCGCTGACGGCTTTGGGCATGATGTCGCGCATTTGCGGCGCAAAGGGTTGGAGCGCGGCGTTGAGGCTGACGGCAACGGTTTTGCCGGTATCGCGGCGGCGGAGCGCGAGTGTGCCGTTGATTTCGCCCGCACCAAAGGACAAGAGGTGGCGGCGGGCAAAGCGTCCGGCTGGGCCTACGCCGCCAAAGCCGGTTTCGGGTGCCGCGCCGGTAAGGAGTTGGACGACGGAAGCGGTAACGCCGGTCGTGCCTTCGTCTCGCCCGCCCTGCATAAAGGCTTCGATGTCGCCGCGTTGCGGCAGCTCTGCGCCGTAAAGGGCTTTGAGTCCTTTGATGACCATCAGGTAGGCTCCGGCGACGGTCGGGCAGGAGTGGCCGCACAGGCGCACGGCATCGGCGTAGCGGTAAGTGAGGATGCCGTTTTCGGCCGCGCCGAGGAATTCGGCCAATGCGTCTTGGACGGTAATGGTCGGGGCGTCATCGAAGAATGAAGGGAGGCGTTCTTGTGTCATGAGGGTTGTCCTTTATGGGTTTGCTTAGGCCGTCTGAAGGTTTCAGACGGCCTGAATTTAATTTTTGCGAGTGTTTGGACACGTTTAATTTATTTCTTTTTCAACACCAAATATAAAAATACCAATCCGCCTGCAAATTCAACGACCACGCTTAATACCGCCTTCATGCCCAAGAAGTGTTCGAATACGGTCTGTCCGCCGACCAGGAGGATGCCGCCGATGCAAACCGTCATCGGCAGGCGGACGGAATGGCGGACGGAAGGGGAAAAGTGGTTGGCAAGCGAGGCGGCGAGAAGCCCGAAAAAGCTTACCGGACCGACAACGGCGGTCGCCGTCGCCACCAGCGCGGCAATCCAAAGCAGTATCCATAAGGTGTTGCGCGTGTAGCTGATGCCCAAATTGACGGCTTGGTCGCGCCCCAAAAGGTGTACGTCCAAGCGGTAGCGTTCGCGCCAAACGACCGCCGCGCTGACGAGCAGAATCAGCGCGCCTATGCCCAAAAGCTCGCTGTGGACGGTATTGAATCCGGCAAACATATTTGCCTGCGCCGCCGTAAATTCTTCGGGGTCGATCATGCGCGAAAGCAGCGACGACAGGCTGCGGAACAAAATCCCGAAAATCACGCCGATTAAAATCATACGCGGCAAATCGCGTCCGCCCTGACGGATGAGCGTGTAAAACAGCAGCAGCGAGCCGCCCATCATAACAACCAGTTCAAAGCCGAATTTGCCCGTCAACGGCAGGGAAGCATAGCCCACGCCGCCGAACGTAAACACCAGCAAGGTCTGCAAAAACACATACAGCGAATCGAAACCCAAAATCGAAGGGGTCAGAATCGGATTGTTGGTCAGCGTTTGGAAAAGCTGGGTGGACACGCCGACCGCATAGGCGACCATCAGCAGCGCGGCAAGTTTGGTCAGGCGCAGGTGCAAGACAAAGTCCCAATCGCCTTTGACGTTGAGCGTTAAAAACAGGATGCAGGAAACCAGCAACAGCGCAAAGGCAACCCACAACGGACGGCTGCTTCCTGCCATAAAACCGATATTTTTTTCAGACGGCATGAGCAGGTTTCCTTAACAAAAGCCACAAAAACAAAGCCGTACCCAACACACCAAAAACCGTAGAGACCGGAATTTCAAACGGAAACACAATCACGCGTCCCAAAATATCGCACAGCAGCACCAAAGACGCGCCCAGCAAGGCCACCGCAGGCAGGCTTTGGCGCAGCCTGTCGCCTATCAGGCGGCTGATGATGTTCGGCACGACCAGCCCGACAAACGGAATATTGCCGACCGTAACGATAACCAGCGACGTAATCAAAGCCACAATAATCAAACCCGACCACAACACCGCCGTCCGGTTCAAACCCAAATTCACGCTCACCGTCTCGCCCAGCCCCAAAATCGTCAGCCGGTCGGCAATCAGATAGGCAAACACCGCCAAACCGCCCGTAATCCAAAGCAGCTCGTACCGCCCCAGCAGCACGCTCGAAAAATCGCCCTGCTGCCATACGCCCAACATTTGCAGCATTTCGTTTTCATACGCGATAAACGTCGCCACTGCCTCAACCACGCCGCCAAAAATAATCCCGACCAAAGGCACCATCAGTTGCGCCGTCGGCGGCAGGCGGCGTATCAGCAGCATAAACACCAGCATTCCGATTAGCGCGGCAACGGCGGCAACCGACATTTTGACCGGCAGCGGCGCGGCAGGCAGCAGCAGGGACATCAGAAGCAAACCCAAAGCCGCGCTTTGACCCGCGCCCGCCATAGAAGGCTCGACAAAACGGTTGCGCATCAAAATCTGCATAATCATCCCCGCCACCGCCATAGACGCGCCCGTCAGCACAATCGCAAACGTGCGCGGCAGGCGGCTGATGAACATCACTTGCTGGCTGTCCGACAGCGAAAACACATCCGACCAGCGGAAATCGGCAACGCCGACCGACAGGCTGACGGCAAACAACACCGCCAGCAGCAAGAGGTTGGTCAGGTTGAGGGAAAAAGGTTTGGCAGTCATAAACAGAAGGGAAAAGCGTTAAGGCGTAGAAGATTCAAACAAGGCAGTCCGAACCGTCGGAGCGGAAAGCCTTGTTTGAAGCCTCCGTATCGGGCAATGCCGTCTGAAACACAGGAAGCGGTTTGCATCCGTGTTTCAGACGGCATCGAATGCCGCCGTTTCATTATTTTGCCGCGTTAAAAGCGTCGGTAACCTGTTTGCTTGCATTCAGCAGCTCTTGCGCGCCACCGGCCGCCAAATAAGTTTCAGGAACGAGGTAAACGACCTGTCCTTTTTTCCATGCGGTTGTTTCGGCAACCAGCGGATTATTCAACACGTCTTTCGCCGCCTGACCCTCTTCGCCGATGGCCGCGCTGCGGTCAAGGACGAACAGCCAGTCGGGATTTTTCTCTTTCAGGTATTCAAAGCTGATAGGCTGGCCGTGGCTGCCTTCTTTAATTGATTCATCGACAGCGGGAACGCCGATGTCTTTGTGCAGCCAGCCGCCCAAGCGTGAAGACGGGCCGAAGGCGGACATCTTGCCGCCGTTGACCAAAATCACCAAACCTTTGCCTTTGCCTTGCGCGGCAGTTTTCGCGGCTTCAAACGACGCGTCGATTTCCGCCTTCAGCTTGTCGGCTTCCGCCTGTTTGCCGAAGATTTGCGCCAGCGCGTCGATACGCTCTTTGGCACTTTCTTTGAGGTTGGCGGTTTCGGCGGTCATCTCGATGGTCGGCGCGATTTCGTTCAATTTGTCAAACGCCTTGGCGGCGCGGCTGCCGATGATGATGAGCTGCGGTTTGTAGGCGTTGAGGGCTTCGTAATCCGGCTCGAACAAAGTTCCGGCGGGTTTCGTGGTTTTGAAATATTCCTCTAAATACGGCAGGCGGTTTTTGTCGATGGACAAACCGGTTTTCACGCCCAGTTTGCTTAAAGTATCGAGTACGCCCAAATCGTAAACGGCGATGCGTTCGGGGTTTTGCGGTATTTGAACATCGCCGCGCGCGGTTTTGACGGTAACGGACGCGCTTTCGGATTGTGCGGCGGAAACCGCCTGTTCTTTGGCTTGTGGGGCAGAGTCGGAATTTTGCGGCGAACACGCGCCCAAGGCGAGGACGGTGCAGAGGGTCAATGCGGTCAAACGCAACATAGGTGTCTCCAAAATGGGGATATTGGGGCAAAGCCGCCGGTCGGACAAACCAGAACGGCTTTAGAAAAGGATAAATGATAACCTATATCAAATTATCAGAACAGATGCCGTCTGAAAGGCTTTCAGACGGCATTTTTTCGGGATATGCGTTTTAGAACTTGTAGTTCACGCCCAAGCGTACATCACGTCCCACGCCCGGCAGGGTATTGTTCCAGCGTTGGCTGTGCGGATAGTAGAACTTGTTGAACACGTTGTTAACCGAAAGATTGACATTGAGCGTGTCTTTGCCCAGCGGTTTCCAGTTGGCGAAGACATCGTTCACACCGAAACCTTGGCGTACAACGTTTTCCAATTTGCCGTTGCGGTCTTTTTGACCTGCCACCAATATCGAACCCACGGCTTTTTGAACATAGCGTCCGCGCCAGCCGATTTCCAGATTCGGATTTTGGAAGCGGTAGGCAAGGGAGGCCGTCCAAGTGCGGCCGGTTTGTGCGCCAAACTCGGGGTTCGCGCTTAACAATTTATCTTTGTGCGTATCGTAAAAACGCGGTTTGCTGTGGCTTACGCCGACTTTGGCAGTCAGGCCGCCGGTGCGGTAGGACGCGCCCAATTCGTAACCGTGGTTTTTGATGTAGCCGGCATTGACGGCTTCACGGATGACAACAGAGTCGTGGCGGTTTTGCGGATTGGCAAGCGCGTCTTTGATGGTTTGCCAGAAGTAGCTGCCGTTTGCGGCAAACGTGCCGTCGTTGTAGTTGAAGCCGATTTCGGTATTGCGCGCGCGTTCGGCTTTGGTACCGTCGGCAATCGAGATGATGCCGCGCTTGCCGTGGGTTTGCAGCGCGTCATACAGGCGCGGGCTGCGGCTGGCGTAGTTGTGGCTCGCGCTGAAGCTCCAGTGTTCGTGCGGCTGCCAAATTACGCCGAAACTCGGGTTAAGGTTGCTGCTTGAAACGGTTTTGCCGTCGTGGGTTTTCACCTTGAAGCGGTCGTAACGCAGCCCGCCGGTCAGGGTAAAGCCGTTAATTTCGTGAATGGCTTCGATATACGCGCCGGTATCGGTTTTGGTCGGGTTGGTCAGGCGGTAGGCTTTGACAATTTTTTCATTGTCACGGTTTTTTTGTATTTCTGCCGGGGTTGCACCAGCTTTATCTGTTATTGCAAATTCGCCGTTCAAAAACGCTTGCGGTTTGATTTCCTGATGGCGGTAGTTGATACCGTATTTCAACAGGGTTTGTTCGGCAAGGCGGCTGTCGAAGTTGAAATTCATACCCTGAGTGGTGATTCGGGTATGGTTGGGGCCTTTTACACCGCCTGCGTAACCGCTGCCGCTGTCATCGGCGGAATAGCGTTTGTTTTCCAACACATAGGCATTGGCGTTCAGTTTTTCGACAAAACCCAGGTTTTTGCCCGTGTACTCCAAGTTGGTGTTGGATTGGGTGGTTTCGCGGTATGAGGGTTTCTGCCTGTCGTTTTTAGGATTGGGATCGAAGATTGTAAATTCTTCACGGACGGTACGGATGCCTCGGTGTTGGTCTTTCATATGGCTCAACACGATGCGGTGGTCGCCGTCGCCGAAGCTTGTTCCGATTTTGGCGAGGTAGCTGCGTTTGTCCAGCGCGCTGTACGGTACGGTTTTGCCGCCGTTGGGACTTTTGTAGCCTTTACCTGCTTCGTAATCTTTTTCATCGTTGCGGTTGTAAGAGAACAAGCCGTCGAAGTTGCCCTCTTTTCCGAATACGCTTGCGCCGTAGCTTACGCCTTCGTTGCTGGCAAAGCCGCTGTTGAGGCGTACGCCCCAGTTTTTATCCAAGCCTTTGAGCAGGTCTTGGGCATCGACGGTTTTGGCGATAATCGCGCCGTTGGTCGCGCCGATACCGGCAGAAGCAGAACCCGCGCCTTTTTGTACGGAAACGACTTTAACCAAAGCGGGATCGACAATAAATCTGCCTTGGTGGTAAAGGATTTGGCTGTCGGAATAGGCGTTGTCCACCTTGATGTCGACAGAGTTCTGACCCATACCGCGCAAGGTCATATGTTGGGACGTGCCGTTGCCGCCGCCGAAATCGATGGACGGCTCTTCTTTTAAGAGTTCGCGCATATCGGTTGCGGTGCTTTCGTCTTTTTGTTGAAGCGTAACGATGTTGGTACGGATTTTGCTGCCTTGGCGGTCGCCTTTTACGGTAACGGTATCCAATGCGACATTGGCATTGCCTGCCGCGTGGGCAAAACCTGCCGCCAGGGTAAGCGAGAGCAGGCTGAGGCGGAACAATGGGGCGTTCATTCAGTCGTCCTTTTGAGTATATGAAGGGAAGTTAAGCCAAACCGTTAAGATTTGGCAGAATAAGAAAAATAATTAATAATTATTTTTATTTATATTAACAGGGGGGGGGATTTTTGCAAAGCTGATTATCGTTTTTATTTGCATTGTGTTGTTTTTTGTTGACAGGTTTTGTCGGAAATGTAAAAAAACGGCGGAAATATAGTGGATTAACAAATGCGGGAATGACGAAAAGCAACCTTTCCGCGTCATTCCCGCGAAAGCGGGAATCTAGAACCCCTAACGCGGCAGGAATCTATCGGAAATGACCGAAACCGAACAGACTGGATTCCCGCCTGCGCGGGAATGACGAAGCCTGCGCGGGAATGACGAAAAGCAACCTTTCCGCGTCCTTCCCGCGAAAGCGGGAATCTAGAACCCCTAACGCGGCAGGAATCTATCGGAAAAAACCGAAACCGAACAGACTAGATTCCCGCCTGCGCGGGAATGACGAAGCCTGTGCGGGAATGACGAAAAGCAACCTTTCCGCGTCATTCCCGCGAAAGCGGGAATCTAGAACCCCTAACGCGGCAGGAATCTATCGGAAAAAACCGAAACCGAACAGACTGGATTCCCGCCTGCGCGGGAATGACGAAGCCTGTGCGGGAATGACGAAAAGCAACCTTTCCGCGTCCTTCCTGCAAAAGTGGAAATCTAGAACTCCTAACGCGGCAGGAATCTATCGGAAAAAACCGAAACCGAACGAATCTAGGAACTCAAAGCTGCAAGAATTTATCAGAAACAACCGGAACTTAAAAAACTAGATTCTCGCCTGCGTGGGAATGACGAAAAGCAACTTTTCCGCGTCATTCCCGCGAAAGCGGGAATCTAGAACCCCTAACGCGGCAGGAATCTATCGGAAAAAACCGAAACCGAACGAACCTAGATTCCCGCCTGCGCGGGAATGACGAAGCCTGCGCGGGAATGACGAAAAGCAACCTTTCCGCGTCATTCCCGCGAAAGCGGGAATCTAGAACCCCTAACGCGGCAGGAATCTATCGGAAAAAACCGAAACCGAACGAACCTAGATTCCCGCCTGCGCGGGAATGACGAAGCCTGCGTGGGAATGACGAAAAGCAACCTTTCCGCGTCATTCCCGCGAAAGCGGGAATCTAGAACCCCTAACGTGGCAGGAATCTATCGGAAATAACTGAAACCGAACGAACCTAGATTCCCGCCTGCGCGGGAATGACGAAGCCTGCGCGGGAATGACGAAGGGTTAAAGAAATGACGAGAAACGGCGGTAATTTATCGGGAATAACCGAAAACGAACGGAAATCAGGACAAGGCGACGAAGCCGCAGACAGTACAAATAGTACGGAATCGATTCACTTGGTGCTTGAGCACCTTAGAGAATCGTTCTCTTTGAGCTAAGGCGAGGCAATGCTGTACCGGTTTTTGTTAGTCCACTATAAAAAACGGCGGAAATAAATTTTTTTCCGCCTCACTTGAATTTGCCCGCACACACCCTAATTTTGCCGACTTATACGGGCAGCCGCCTGACGGCAGCCCGGTTTCCACTTCAATCTGTCCGAACCGTTCGGGCAGATGATTGTTTTCAAACCATTTTATCGGAGCATAGATATGACCATCCGTCCTTTACACGACCGCGTTGTCGTCAAACGCTTGGAAGCTGAAGAAAAAACCGCATCGGGCATCGTTTTGCCGGGTGCGGCCACCGAAAAACCCGATATGGGCGAAGTCATCGCCGTGGGTGCGGGCAAAATCGGTAAAGACGGCGCGCGCCGTCCGCTGGATGTCAAAGTCGGCGACAAAATCATCTTCGGCAAATACAGCGGCCAAACCGTCAAAGCCGACGGCGAAGAGCTGTTGGTAATGCGCGAAGAAGACATCTTCGGCATCGTTGAAAAATAAATACGGACACGATGCCGTCTGAAACGGCAAACCGCCTTCAGACGGCATAAACGGTTTTATCAGACAGTTTTAATGATTTTTGGAGAATTGAAATGGCAGCAAAAGACGTACAGTTCGGCAATGAAGTCCGCCAAAAAATGGTAAACGGCGTGAACATTCTGGCAAACGCCGTACGAGTAACTTTGGGCCCTAAAGGCCGCAACGTGGTGCTCGACCGCGCTTTCGGCGGCCCGCACATCACTAAAGACGGTGTGTCTGTTGCAAAAGAAATCGAATTGAAAGACAAATTCGAAAACATGGGCGCGCAAATGGTGAAAGAAGTTGCGTCTAAAACCAACGACGTAGCCGGCGACGGTACCACTACTGCAACCGTATTGGCGCAATCCATCGTTGCCGAAGGCATGAAATACGTTACCGCCGGTATGAACCCGACCGACCTGAAACGCGGTATCGACAAAGCCGTCGCCGCTTTGGTTGACGAGCTGAAAAATATCGCCAAACCTTGCGACACTTCTAAAGAAATCGCCCAAGTCGGCTCTATTTCCGCCAACTCTGACGAACAAGTCGGCGCGATTATCGCCGAAGCGATGGAAAAAGTCGGCAAAGAAGGCGTGATTACCGTTGAAGACGGCAAATCTTTGGAAAACGAGCTGGACGTGGTTGAAGGTATGCAGTTCGACCGCGGCTACCTGTCTCCTTACTTCATCAACGACGCGGAAAAACAAATCGCCGGCCTGGACAGCCCGTTTGTTTTGCTGTTCGACAAAAAAATCAGCAACATCCGCGATTTGCTGCCCGTGTTGGAACAAGTGGCCAAAGCCAGCCGTCCGCTGTTGATTATCGCTGAAGACGTAGAAGGCGAAGCCTTGGCGACTTTGGTGGTGAACAACATCCGAGGCATCCTGAAAACCGTTGCCGTGAAAGCTCCGGGCTTCGGCGACCGCCGCAAAGCGATGCTGCAAGACATCGCCATCCTGACCGGCGGCACGGTGATTTCCGAAGAAGTCGGCCTGTCTCTGGAAAAAGCGACTTTGGATGACTTGGGTCAAGCCAAACGCATCGAAATCGGTAAAGAAAACACCACCATCATCGACGGCTTCGGCGACGCAGCCCAAATCGAAGCGCGTGTTGCCGAAATCCGCCAACAAATCGAAACCGCAACCAGCGATTACGACAAAGAAAAACTGCAAGAGCGCGTTGCCAAGCTGGCAGGCGGTGTGGCAGTAATCAAAGTTGGTGCCGCTACCGAAGTCGAAATGAAAGAGAAAAAAGACCGCGTGGAAGACGCGTTGCACGCTACCCGCGCAGCCGTTGAAGAAGGCGTGGTTGCAGGCGGCGGTGTCGCCCTGTTGCGCGCCCGTGCCGCTTTGGAAAACCTGCACACCGGCAATGCCGACCAAGACGCAGGCGTACAAATCGTCTTGCGCGCAGTTGAGTCTCCACTGCGCCAAATCGTTGCCAACGCAGGTGGCGAACCCAGCGTGGTTGTGAACAAAGTGTTGGAAGGCAAAGGCAACTACGGTTACAACGCAGGTTCCGGCGAATACGGCGACATGATCGAAATGGGCGTACTCGACCCTGCCAAAGTAACCCGTTCCGCGCTGCAACACGCCGCATCTATCGCCGGTTTGATGCTGACTACTGATTGCATGATTGCCGAAATCCCTGAAGAAAAACCGGCTGTGCCCGATATGGGGGGAATGGGCGGTATGGGCGGCATGATGTAAGCAATGCCGTCTGAAGCCTTCAGACAACAAGCCGCACGGTCAACGCCGTGCGGTTTTTTTGCGAATAAGTGCAGCTAAGGCGCAAACCTTAAAATTATAGTGGATTAACAAAAACCAGTACGGCGTTACCTCGCCTTAGCTCAAAGAGAACGATTCTCTAAGGTGCTGAAGCACCAAGTGAATCGGTTCCGTACTATTTGTACTGTCTGCGGCTTCGTCGCCTTGTCCTGATTTAAATTTAATCCACTATACCAACGCCGTTCTTTGCATTTTTGTTTTTTGATACGCGCGCTTTTGTTTTATTTCCCGCCATCCCAAAAACGAAGAGCGGCAGGAATTTATCGGAAAAACAGCAACCTTTCCGCTGTCATTCCCGCGAAAGCGGGAATCTAGGTTCGTCCGGTTTCGGTTATTTCCGATAGATTCCTGCCGCGTTGGGGGTCTGGATTCCCGCCTATGCGGGAATGACGGGACTTTAGGTTTTTGTTTTTCTGTTGTTGCGGGAATGACGAATTTAAATATTGTAGGAATTTATCGGAAATTTAATATTCCACCATAGAAATTTATCGGAAAAACAGCACCTCTCCGCCGTCATTCCCGCGAAAGCGGGAATCTAGGTTTGTCCGGTTTCGGTTATTTCCGATAGATTCCTGCCGCGTTGGGGGTCTGGATTCCCGCCTGCGCGGGAATGACGGGACTTTAGGTTTCTGTTTTTGTTTTTCTGTTTTTGCGGGAATGACGAATTTAAATATTGTAGGAATGACGAATTTAAATATTGTAGGAATGTATCGGAAATTTAATATTCCACCATAGGAATTTATCGGAAAAACAGCAACCTTTCTGCCGTCATTCCCGCGAAAGCGGGAATCTAGGTTTGTCCGGTTTCGGTTATTTTTGATAGATTCCTGCCGCGTTGGGGGTCTGGATTCCCGTCTGCGCGGGAATGACGGGACTTTAGGTTTTTGTTTTTCTGTTTTTGCGGGAATGACGGGGAAGTTGGCGGTTGTTTCTTATGGAGTGGTTTTTGTATCTGAATAAAAAATTTTTTCGTTTTCAAGCCTTCACCGCTTGCCATCGGCGTTAAATTTTTTTACGATAAGCACATAGATTGTAAACAATCGGCCACAAGCCGGTTTGTTTTTTCAGAAGACATTATCCCTGTCAGACGCTGTTTCTATATATGTTTGCCTATAACGGCTTGTTTTTAATAAATAATTCAAGAGGTATCAACGTGTCTGATTCCAAAACGAAAGAACGCGCCACATTCGGCACGCGCCGCGCGTTTATGATTGCCGCCATCGGGTCCGCCGTCGGCTTGGGCAATATTTGGCGTTTCCCCTATATTGCTTTTGAAAACGGCGGCGGCGCATTCATGCTGCCTTACTTGGTCGCCCTTCTGACAGCCGGTATTCCGCTGCTGCTGCTTGATTATGCCATCGGACACCGTTATCGGGGTTCCCCGCCGTTGGCTTTCCGCCGCCTCGGACGCTGGTTTGAACCAGTAGGCTGGTGGAATGTGATGACCAATATCGTCATCTGCATCTATTACGCAGTGATTATCGGTTGGTCGGCAAGTTATGTTTATTATTCGTTCAATGCGGCATGGGGTGTTAATCCGCAAGACTTCTTCTTTAAAGACTTCCTGAATATGGCCGGGCCTGAGGCTTTGGGATTGGATTTTGTCGGTAAAGTTGTCGGGCCGTTAGTCGGCGTATGGGTTTTCACATCGGTCATTATGGCTTTGGGCGTGCAAAAAGGCGTGGCTGGCGCATCGTCTTTCTTTATGCCGTTGCTTGTAATCATGTTCTTGATTATGGTCGGCATTTCACTGACCCTGCCGGGTGCGGCAAAGGGGCTGGACGCATTGTTTACGCCGGACTGGTCCAAGCTTGCCGATCCTAAGGTCTGGGTTGCTGCTTATGGTCAGATTTTCTTCTCTCTTTCCATCTGTTTCGGCATTATGGTTACTTATTCTTCTTACTTGAAGAAGAAAACGGATTTGGGCGGCACGGGCTTGGTAGTCGGGTTTGCCAACAGCAGTTTTGAGTTGCTCGCGGGTATCGGCGTGTTTGCCGCACTGGGCTTTATGGCGCAGGCAAACGGGCAGGCGGTTAATGAAGTTGCCTCCAGCGGTATCGGTTTGGCGTTTATCGCTTTTCCGACCATCATCAATCAGGCTCCCATGGGTGCACTTATCGGCGTATTGTTTTTCGGTTCGCTGGTGTTCGCCGGCGTTACGTCGATGATTTCCATTCTTGAAGTGATTGTGGCGGCGATTCAGGACAAACTGAACATCGGGCGCGTCAACGCCACGCTGCTGGTCTGCATTCCGATGGGCATTGTTTCCACGCTGTTGTTTGGTACGGCGACGGGGCTGCCGGTTTTGGACGTGATGGACAAATTCGTCAATACCTACGGCATTGTGGCATCCGGTTTCTTGTATGTTTTGGCGATTATCGTATTTCGCAGGCTGCCGGAGTTGCGCAAGCATCTTAACGCCTTGTCCTCCATCCGCATCGGCGGCTTGTGGACGGCCTGCGTCGTGTTTACCGTCGTGATGCTCGGCTATATGCTGTATCAGGACACCGCCGGATTGTTGGAGAAAAACTATGGCGATTATCCGGATGGTTTCCTCAATATTTTCGGCTGGGGGATGTCGGCGGCGTTGGTCGTGTTCGGGCTGCTGCTGTCGCTGCTGCCTTGGAAACACGGTCAGGATTTTAATGTCAAAGACGAACACGAACATGAACAAGGAGAAGAAAAATGAGTACTTCCGCCATTGTGATGATGGTTGTCTCAATCGTGATAATCTGGGGAGGGCTGCTGCTTTCCCTATTAAGGTTGCCGAACGAGTAAGCCTTTAGAGCGTTAAAAATGCCGTCTGAACCGCTTCAGACGGCATTTGCCTTTACGGCTGCCATTCGCGTTCCACCTTGCCCGACGCATCCAAAGTTTGCGCTCGGACGATATGCCCGTCCCGGTACAGGATGCGCGTCCGCAATATGCCCTGTTCGGTATAGCCTTGCGACCAGCCTTGCGCCACGCCGTTTTCAACCGGCGTGTGCGAATGCAGTTTGCCGTTTGGGTGGTAAATATCGACAAAGCGGTCGAACACGCCGTTTTTGACGATGCTTTTCAAGACGCGCCCGTTTGAGGCGCGGGTGCTGAATGCGCCGTCCGGCGTGCCTGAAGGCGGCCGACTGTATGGGTTGGCGGGTTGGATGGGTGCGCTTTTCGGCAGGGTGTGAAGCGGCGGCCGGTCGGAGGGAAGGGCGGTGCAGCCCGCCGAAAGGAGGGCAGACAAAGCGGCAAGCAGGAGGATGGTCGGGGCGTGCTTCATTTCAATTCCTTAGATTGCACCCCATAAAAGGGGCGCGTAATTTTTTTCAACCATTCCCTTCGGCAGCCGGGCGAGACGGGGATTTGTTGCGTCGTCATTTGAAAACAGGCTGTGTTTGAATATTCCGCCGATGCGGCCCTAAGATGTCACTTTAAACGGACAATGCCGTCTGAAGGCTTCAGACGGCATTTTGATGTTCGGCTTACAGGCAGGCGAGTTCGTTTGCCATTTGCTGTTCCAAGGTTTCGCGCCGGCGGATGAGTTTGTATCCGCTGCCGTCAACCAACACTTCCGCCGCACGGTTGCGCGCGTTGTAATTGCTCGCCATGCTGGCCCCGTATGCGCCCGCGCTGCGGATAAGCAGCAAATCGCCTTCTTCGCAGGCGATGGTGCGGTCTTTGCCGAGGAAGTCGCCGGTTTCGCAAATCGGGCCGACGATGTTGGCAGTCAGCGGCGAGATGTTTTTGGTTTCAACCGCTTCGATGTGGTGGTAGGCATCATATAGGGCGGGGCGCATCAAATCGTTCATCGCCGCATCGACCATCACAAAGTTTTTCTCTTCACCGTGTTTGACAAACTCGACGCGTGTCAGCAATGCGCCTGCGTTGCCCGCCAAACTGCGGCCGGGCTCAAGAACCAGTTTCAGACGGCGTGTGCCGATCAGTTTTTGAACGGCTTGGGCATACGCGCCCAAATCAGGGACGCTTTCGTCTTGGTAAACGATGCCGACGCCGCCGCCCAAGTCCAAATGTTCCAAAACAATGCCTTCGGCGGCAAGCGCGTCAACCAAAATCAAAATGCGTTCGCAGGCTTCGACAAGCGGGCTGAGGTCGGTCAGTTGCGAACCGATGTGGCAGTCGATGCCGATGATTTTCAAATTGGGCTGTTGTGCGGCATGGCGGTAGGCTTCGAGCGCGTCGGCGTAGGCGATGCCGAATTTGTTGGCTTTCAGACCTGTGGAGATGTAGGGATGGGTTTTGGCATCGACATCGGGGTTGACGCGCAGGGAGACGGGCGCGGTTTTGCCCAAGCGTTCGGCAACCTTTTGAATGCGTTCGATTTCGGGGATGCTTTCCATATTGAAGCATTTCACGCCGGCATTCAGCGCGAACTCGATTTCTGCTTCACTCTTGCCCACACCGGAAAAAATCGTTTTCGCCGCATCGCCGCCTGCCGCTAAAACACGCGCCAACTCGCCGCCGGATACAATATCAAAACCGCTGCCCAACGAGGCGAAGTGTTTGATGATGCTCAGATTACCGTTTGCCTTGACGGCATAGCAGACGAGCGGGGAAAGCGCGGCAAACGCAGTTTGGTAGTGTTCAAATGCTTCGGTCAGCGCGGATTGGCTGTACACATAAAGCGGCGTGCCGAATTCTTCGGCAAGGCGGGGGTAGGGGACTTGTTCGCAAAATAGGGTCATATCTTCGTTTTCATTTTCGGGTTGGTGGGGCAGATTGCGGCTTGCTTTGAAGCTGCAAACCGGTTTGGATTGCGCCGAAACGCGCCGTATCGCCTTCTTTGGGCAGGTAGAGGTCGCCTTTGTAACCGCAGGCAGAGAGCAGCAGAGCTGTTGCCGCTGCAAAAAATACGCCGTATTTCATCAGTAAAACTTTCTTCATCATTACGAATGTGGCAAGATTCGGTATCTTAAACAAAAAACACACAAAAAGCCATGATGACCGAAAGCGAGTTTATCCGCGCGAGCGAAGCATTATTTGAACATATCGAAGACCAAATCGACGAAAACGGCTGGGATTTCGACTGCCGGTTTGCCGGAAACGTCCTGACCATCGAAGCCGAAAACGGCACGCAAATCATCGTCAACCGCCACACGCCCAACCAAGAATTATGGATTGCCGCCAAAAGCGGCGGCTACCATTTCGCCGAACAAAACGGCAAATGGCTGGCAACACGCGACGGATGGGATTTTTACGATGTTTTAAACGAAGCCCTGAGCGCGGCTTCGGGCGAAGCGGTGGAAATTGCCGAATTGTAATTTGAGTGTTATCACAAAGAGAGCGTTACCCAATGGCACAATTACCGCTATATCTGACTTCCGAAATCAAAGACTTTACTGTCGGCACGCCCGAAGTTTTACAATCATTTTTCGAACATGTCCCTTATGGCGTTGTCTTCGAAGACGACGGCGACACAGGCTACTTTTATGCCGCCTCTAAAGATGGGATTCTGGATGCTTTGCATATCTACAATGTCGAAGATGTATCCGACAAACATATCCCCAATCATGTCTTGATTTTATGGGATGATGCCTGCACCATAGCCGCATTGTGTGTCAACGACTACATTCATGCCGTCTATGATTTTGTCGAACAGGCAGGATATTGCCGCAACGGCTTCCCTGAAGCAGGCGGCGAATGGGTGAAAGTCGGAAACCGCGTCTTGGACGATGAATTGCTGGACAAAATCCTATCCCGAAAACCTACATAAACCACTCAAAAGGATACCCAAATGCCCCTGTTAGACAGTTTCAAAGTCGACCACACCCGTATGCACGCCCCCGCTGTACGCGTGGCGAAAACCATGACCACGCCCAAAGGCGACACCATTACCGTATTCGACCTGCGCTTTTGCGTTCCCAACAAAGAAATCCTGCCTGAAAAAGGCATACACACGCTGGAGCATTTGTTTGCAGGCTTTATGCGCGACCACTTGAACGGAAACGGCGTGGAAATCATCGACATTTCCCCGATGGGCTGTCGCACCGGTTTCTACATGAGCCTTATCGGCACGCCTTCCGAGCAGCAGGTTGCCGATGCGTGGCTGGCTTCGATGCAGGATGTTTTGAATGTCAAAGACCAAAGCAAAATTCCCGAGCTGAACGAATACCAATGCGGCACTTATCTGATGCACTCGCTCGCCGAAGCGCAACAAATTGCCCAAAACGTGTTGGCGCGCAAAGTGGCGGTGAACCGAAACGACGATTTGGCTTTGGATGAAAGCCTGCTGAACGCTTAATCTGTTTTGAAATGCCGTCTGAAAGCCGGAATCTGTCTTCAGACGGCATTTTGTTTTCCGACAGTTTATAAACTGTCGTTGTTTCTTGACAGAAACAACGACCTTATTTATTTGAAACGATTGGAGGACATGATTATGGGCTTTTGGGGGAGTGTGGGAAGAGCAGCAAAAGCAGTAGGCGAGGGAATGATTGAAGCCGGTAAAGAGTATAAGGCATTGAAAATGGAATATGCGGAGAAATCAAGTGAGGAGCTGCATGAAATCGTAAAGAGTGATGGTTTTTTTAAAAATTCTACACGGGAGAAAAGTGCGGCTTATGCTGTTTTAAAAGAGCGTGGCGAGGTGTGAACAGGAAACGGCGGCATTTGCCGCTGTTTTTTATCGGTAGGAGTCCGTCCGAATATTGGGGTAAGGTTTCAGGCGGCATCGAAGATTGCTATGATATAGTGCCTTGACTTTAAACCAAGACAGCATTGTCTCGCCCTGTCCTGATTTAAAGTTAATCCACTATCCCATTCCCATCATCCTTCCAAACGGAATCCAAAATGTCCGACCACCGCCTCGACACCGCCCGCCGCCATTCCCTGTTCCTCGCCCGCCAGCTCGACAACGGCAAACTCAAGCCTGAAATTTTCCTGCCCATGCTGGCCAAGGTGTTGACCGAAGCGGATTTCCAAGCCTTTGCCGACTGGGACAAAATCCGCGCGGAAGAAAACGAGGAAGAATTGGCGCGGCAGTTGCGCGAGTTGCGCCGCTATGTCGTGTCGCAGATTATCGTGCGCGATATCAACCGCATCAGCGATTTGAACGAAGTAACCCGCACGATTACGCTGTTTGCCGATTTTGCTGTCAATACCGCGTTGGACTTTGCCTACGCCTATTATCGGGACATGTACGGTACGCCGATCGGGCGTGATACGAAATCGCCGCAGCATTTGAGCGTGGTGGCGATGGGTAAGGCGGGCGGCTATGAGTTGAACGTGTCTTCCGACATTGATTTGATTTTCGTCTATCCCGAATCGGGCGACACCGACGGCAGGCGCGAACGGGGCAATCAGGAATTTTTCACCAAAGTCGGGCAGAAACTGATTGCGCTGCTGAACGACATTACCGCCGACGGTCAAGTGTTCCGCGTCGATATGCGGCTGCGGCCGGACGGTGATTCGGGCGCGCTGGTATTGAGCGAAACCGCGCTGGAGCAATACCTGATTACGCAGGGGCGCGAATGGGAACGCTACGCGTGGTGCAAAGGCCGCGTGGTTACGCCGCATCCGAACGACATCAAAGTGCTGGTGCGCCCCTTCGTGTTCCGCAAATATCTGGATTACAGCGCGTATGAAGCGATGCGCAACCTGCACCGCCAAATCCGCAGCGAAGTCAGCAAAAAAGGCATGGCGGACAACATCAAACTCGGCGCGGGCGGCATCCGCGAAGTCGAATTTATCGCCCAGATTTTCCAGATGATACGCGGCGGGCAAATGCGCGCGCTGCAACTGAAAGGCACGCAGGAAACGCTGAAGAAACTTGCCGAGCTGGGCATCATGCCGTCTGAAAACGTTGAAACCCTGCTTGCCGCCTACCGCTTCCTGCGCGACGTCGAACACCGCCTGCAATACTGGGACGACCAGCAAACCCAAACCCTGCCCACCTCGTCCGAACAGCAACAACTGCTCGCCGAAAGCATGGGTTTCGACAGCTACGCCGCCTTTTCAGACGACCTCAACGTTCATCGGAACAAGGTCAATCAGTTGTTCAACGAAATTTTGAGCGAACCCGAAGAACAAGCACAGGACAACAGCGAATGGCAATGGGTATGGCAGGAAAAGCCCGACGAAGAAGAGCGGCAATGCCGTCTGAAAGCATATGGGTTTGATGCCGAAACCATCGCCGCAAGGCTCGACCAAATCCGAAACGGTCATAAATACCGCCACCTTTCCGCACACGCCCAGCCGCGTTTTGACGCCATTGTGCCGCTGTTCGTACAGGCGGCGGCAGAGCAACCCAACCCGACCGATACATTGATGCGGCTGTTTGACTTCCTCGAAAACATCAGCCGCCGCTCCGCCTATCTCGCCTTTCTCAACGAACATCCGCAAACCTTGGCGCAACTGGCGCAGATTATGAGCCAAAGCTCATGGGTGGCGGCGTATCTGAGCAAATACCCGATTCTGTTGGACGAACTCATCAGCGCGCAGCTTTTGGATACCGCTTTCGACTGGCAAGCCCTCGCCGCCGCCCTTTCAGACGGCATCGAAGCCTGCGGCGGCGACACCGAGGCGCAAATGGACACCCTGCGCCGCTTCCAACACGCCCAAGTCTTCCGCCTCGCCGTCCAAGACCTCGCCGGACTGTGGACAGTAGAATCCCTCTCCGACCAACTCTCCGCCCTTGCCGACACCGTCATTGCCGCCGCCCTTTCGTGCGCGTGGGCGGACATGCCCAAAAAACACCGCGACACCCCGCAATTCGCCATCGTCGGCTACGGCAAACTCGGCGGCAAAGAACTCGGCTACGCCTCCGACCTCGACTTGGTCTATCTTTATGACGATCCCCATCCCGATGCAGGCGACGTGTACAGCCGCCTCGCCCGCCGCCTGACCAATTGGCTTTCCGCCGCCACCGGCGCAGGCAGCCTCTACGAAACCGACCTGCGCCTGCGCCCCAACGGCGACGCCGGTTTCCTCGCCCACAGCATCGCCGCCTTCGAAAAATACCAGCGCGAAAACGCCTGGACGTGGGAACACCAATCCCTCACCCGCGCCCGCTTCATCTGCGGCACACCCGAAATTCAGACGGCCTTCGACCGCATCCGCACCGAAATCCTCACCACCGAGCGCGAACAAACCGCCTTGGCAGGCGAAATCATCGAAATGCGCGAAAAAATGTTCCCCACCCATCCGCCTGCCGACAGCAACGTCAAATACGCGCGCGGCGGCGTGGTCGACGTCGAATTTATCGTCCAATACCTCATCCTTGCCCATGCCCGCCGATATCCGCAACTCCTCGACAACTACGGCAACATCGCCCTATTGAACATCGCCGCCGACTACGGCCTCATTGACAAAACCCTCGCCGGACAAAGCCGCACCGCCTACCGCTTCTACCGCCGGCAGCAGCACAACACCAAACTGCGCGACGCGGCAAAAACCGAAGTAACCGGCGAACTGTTGGCACATTACGGCAATGTCAGGAAATTGTGGCGGGAAGTGTTCGGGGAGGACGTGAAATTCAAGTAAAGCAGGTATTGCGAAGGGGGGATTAAGTCATTAGCCGCATAGCGTGGGTTCTACGATCTACGCCATCAAAACAAAAGGTCGTCTGAAAACGCTTTTCAGACGACCTTGCTAGCAATAATCTCCCCGTGTGCAAAGCCCATACTAGGGGTTCTATAGTGGATTAAATTTAAACCAGTACGGCGTTGCCTCGCCTTGCCGTACTATTTGTACTGTCTGCGGCTTCGTCGCCTTGTCCTGATTTAAATTTAATCCACTATAACTATGTGTGGTTTACAGCAAAAACGGTATAAACCTGTTTTTCACACGCGATTTATATTCCCTGTATTGCTCATTGCGGCTAAGCACCTGTTCTTCATAATTCATGCGTAAAAACTGAAGCAGATACAATAGGGTCAACACTTCAATATTCCACAATGAGAAATTGTTGAGTAGAAACGCCATATGCCCGATGAAATAGCCGAAATAAATCGGATGCCGTACCAAGCGATAAGGGCCGGTATCCACCACGGTTCGACAGGCAGGTAAAAGTCCGAAGCTCCTGCCCAGATAAATTTTGGCGTAAATCTGCCAACAGATACCGAAAACGAGCAAGACAGATGCAACATTATCGGAAATCAATTTGCCCCCCCCCAACGCAATGGCAAAAAAATAAAAAGTCGCCCCCATCGTTGCCAATACGGGTAAAAGAGAGAAATTTCGAGTATCCGTAAATTTAGAGAAAACCACGAGAAAAACCGTAATACACTCCCCTGCCAACAACAGCAATACGACTGGATTTCCCGTCATCATATAGTTTTCTAAAACGGTTTTGATAAAATAACTCAAAGCCGTAACCGCCATTATTTTCATGGTCAGCTCTAAGGCAAGCTGCCTATAATTCAGCTTCATAACTTTCCCTTTATTGATATTTTTTAAGCAGATAATGCAGGTTTTGTTGGCTTTGAACCCAATCTACCCAACCCGTAGCGCGGGCTTTGCCCGCGAATCAAACCCAAAATTTCAGACGACCTCTTTTACCCGCCATTATCGTGGGCAAAGCCCATGCTACAACAATACGAAACACGTAGTAACACATCCCCGCCACACACAACCTATCGGCATGGTGTGGGTAAAAAATTCTTAGTACATATAGGTCGGATTCTCGAATCCGACATTTCAATCATTCCCGAATTTTTGCAATGTGTGAACATCGGTTCTTTTGTCGGATACTTGTATCCGACAAAAGCCTGCCATCTCAAATAGCCGTCGGATTCGAGAATCCGGTCTGTCAAACCGATGTTGGAAGTCCCTGAAGCCGAGTTGGATTTGGTGAAAGAAAAACTGCCGCAGATTATAGCGGCAGTGGGTCGGGTATGAATTGGGAAGAGGCGCATTGATGTTGCAGAAACTTATCTGAAAAAACCTTGTCGCCGTCATTCCCGCGAAAGTGGGAATTTAGTCTGTTCGGTTTCTTTGAGTAACTTTTAATTCGTCATTCCCACGAAAGTGGGAATCTAGTCCGTTCGGTTTCGGATTCTTTTGAGTTTTGAGTAACTTTTAATTTGTTATTCCCACGAAAGCGGGAATCCGGAAACTCAAAGAGGCAAGAATTTATCGGAAACGACCGAAACTCAAAAAACCGGATTCCTACTTTCGCGGGAATGGCAATATGGCTATTTTCTATTTTAATGATAACCCCTTTTGTTTGCTTACCAGCGGTAGCCTAATTTGATGCCCGCGCTGTGCTGCGCTTCCAATTGCGGTCCCTTGGCGGCGGCAGCGTGTAGGGACAGCGTGAAACCTTTGATTTCGGCGTTTACGCCCCATTCCGCACTGCGGGTTTTGCCGAAATCCTGAGCCAATACGGCGGTGTTGACGCGCGTCCGGACTTTGCCGGAAGCGGCATCGGTATAGGACAGGCTCAAATAAGGCGTGATGGAAATGTGTTGCGCCGGTTTGAATGAATAATCTGCCTTAATGCCCGCGCGGTAGCGGTTGAATGCAAGGCCGGGGGTGGCGATATTGACGTTTTCGTAGCGGTAATCCGCCTTTTGGACGAAATAGCGCGTTGCGCCGATGTGCGGTTCGATGCCGAATCCGCCGAAACCGGCGCGGTATCGTGCCTGAATGCCGTAATGCAGCACGCGGCGGCGGATTTTGCTTCCGATGCCGTCTGAAAGGCTGCCGCTGCTGAAACCCGCGCCCGCGCTGATGCCGATGTCGAACCTGCCGATGCCGTATTGTCCGAAAACGGCGCTGTGGGCAAGCCGTGCCGAGTTGCCGCTGCCGTCGTCGAAGGTGTTTTCGGTCCGGTTGTGCGAAAACAGGATGCCGACGCGACCGCTGCCGAGGTTTTTCTGCATACCGATTTGGCGCAGGTCGGTTTGTTGGCGGTAGGCGCGGAAATCTTGCGAACGGTAGTGTTTGGTGTCCCGGATGCCGCTTGTCCAAACGGCGTTGCGGCGGTCTTCGGCAAACACGCGGTCCAATTCGTCCTGTACGGCGAAAACGCTGTTGAGCGTGGCGGAAAATTCACTCAAACCGCTATTGGCATAACGGCTGATCAGGTCGCGTTGCGGTTGGGGCTGCGGTTGCGGCAAATCCCGGCGGGCGCGGCGGAAGGCGGAGGTAACCGGCCGGGTTTCCGCTTCGCGCTGTTTCGCCAAGGCGGTGTCTTTATCCGCCTGCGCCTGTTTTTTCTCTTCCTCCGCCTGCATAATGCCGGCATTTTCCCCGCCTGCCTGCCGGGCCAGTTCGGCAACGCTTTCTGCCTTCTCGGCGGCATCGCGCCCGGCCGCATTCAGCGCGTCAAGGCTTTGCGCGTTGTCTTTTTCCGCCTGTTTCTTGGCTTCCGCCGCGCCTTCGCGCGCCGCTTCCGATTGCCGGGCGGCGGTTAGGGCGGTTTGCGCCTCCTGTTCTTTTTGCGCTTTGTCGGACTGCCTGCGTTCCAACAAAGCCCGTTTTGCCTCCAGCCCTGCGCGTTCGGCTTTGGCGTTTTGCAGTTCCGCCTCCGTTATAACCAGCTCTTCCTTCACGTTCGCCAGTGAAAGCACCATTGATTGCAAATCTTGTTTTTCTTTCGCCGTTTCCTCGATTTTGTCGGCAAGGGCTTTTGCCTCCCCGGCGGCGGCAACGGCTTTTTCACGTTCGTCCCTGATTCGGTTCAGGCGCGTCAATTTGGCTTCCGCCAAATAGATTTTGGCGGTTTGTTCGGCAATTTGCGCCTTCGCCAGCGCAAGGTTTGCCGCGTCCGCATTTTCCGCGCCTTCCAAGGTGTTGCCGCGCCGGTAGCCGGCATCGGCTTCTTCGGCGCGCCTGCCTGCTTCGGCCGCCGCCGTTTTTGCCTGCGCCCACGCGGCTTCTTTTTCCGCCTGTGCGGCTTGGGCGGCGGCGGTTTGTTTTTTTGCCTCTTCAAGTTCGGCATTGAGGCGGTTCAATTCGCTTTCAGACGGCACGGCCCCGGAAATTGCCGCCTTTTTCAAGCGCACCTTTTCTTCTTCCTCCTGTTGTCTGGCGGCAAGTTGCGCCTGTTTCGCCGCCAGGGCGGCTTCTGTTTTTCCCGCTTGGTCGAGTTTGTCGGAAAGCTCTTGCTCTTTGACCGGATTATACAGGCGGAACTCGCCGTCTTTGCGGATAAGCTGATAACGCCACGCGCCGGCATCGACGTGTTCGTTTTGCAGGGTGAAATTAAGGTTTTCGGACAGCGGTTTGTTGTCTTTCCCTTCCACTACCGTCAATTGCTCGAGGCTTACGGGTTCGTTGCCGGTATTGTTGACAGCCAAGGTGTAAGTGCCTTCGGAACTTTCCGCCAGCTTCAATTTGTCGCCGCGGTAGCCGAAGAGTTCCGACATAAAGCGGAATGTTCCCTGACCGTTCAATTTGCCGTTTACCGTCAGCGTGTTGAAACGGGATTCTGCCGAAGCCGGAGGTGTAACGGATAATAGGGAACGGCGCGAACGGCGGCGCGGCGCATCTGCCGCACTGCCGGTTTGCGCGCCTTCCGTATCGTGTCGATAGGCGGAATTGAGTGTAATGGTGGCGTTGTCAAGGTTTAAATTGCCTAATTCCGTGCCCGACGGCAGCGTCCATTCGCTGTCTTTTAAGTGTAATGCCGTATCCTTGCCGCCGCTGATTTGTCCGGTAAAGCGGCTGTTTTCAAAATGGAATACTGCCTTATCGGCTAGGGAGACATTGCCGTTGAGTGCGGAATGGCTTACGTTTGCCTTAGCGTTGTCGGAAAGCGTCAGACTGCCGTTTTGTGCGGCGTTGTTGCTTAGATTAAATGAAGCATTGCCCGAAGCCGATGTGTTGCCGTTTAATGTGGCTTGATTAAATGTTGCTTGGGCATTGCCCACGAGGCTAAGGTTGCCGTTTTGGGTGGCGTTGTGGCTGACTGTATAACGTGTATCGCCATTTGCACTAAGATTGCCGTTGAGTGTGGCAAGCCCCGTGAGATTTAAATGAGCGTGATCGGCAAGGCTGACATTGCCGCTGATGTCGGTCTTGGTCAATGAAGCAATCACTTTATCGTCGGTAATGGTTTTTTCGGTACAGCTTGTCAGACCCGTCCAGTCCGAACGTGTACAGATTGTGTGGCTTTGATGCGGTGCGACACCAAAAACTGCTTGGGCGTGATTGCTCAAATGCCAATCGCCTTCCACTTTGGCAACATTGCGGGAAACCACCGCCTGTCCGCCCTGAATATGGAAATTTTCCGCTTTAAACGTGCGGTCGATCCAGTCGTTGTCCCACACGATTTCTCCGTGCGGAATGCCCTCTTTTTGCGACCAATGGTTGTTTAAATGATTGTAGGCGTGCGGTGTCGGTCTGCCGCTGAAAAACAGTTTGCCGTTTGTTTGCGTGATGTTGCCGTTTAAATTTGTTCCGCCGGAAAGCAGTAAAGTGCGATCCGCTTCTGTCGGTTGGTAATTCAGATTGAGCCGACCGTTCGTTTTGGCCGCATCTTTCTCGCCAAACCAGCCGTTGTAGGCAATTTCTTTTTTGCTATCCAAGCTGTTGTTATTGCCGGTTGTGGCAATATCTTTATTGCCTGTAATGGTAACGGTGGATTCTTTGTCTTGATTGTGGTTGACAATCATCGCCCCTTCATCGGTATTTTGAATGCGGTGGAACGAAAGCGAATGCCCGTTCAAATCCAAACGACCGCCGCGAAAGCCGAAATAGAGTTTGTCGGGGTTGAACTGATTATCGGCATTCAGTTGCACCGTACCCCTGCCACTGACCAAGCCGATTTCGTTAAAGGCTTGTTTTTTGTGTTGTTCATCCTCTTGCTGATCCAAGATGACTTTACCGTCGCCCACGCTGATCGAGCCTTGGTTTTCCCCTTTGGCTTGAACCAGCAGCGTGCCTTTGCCGATTTTGGACAGGCGGTCGTTTGCCATGCCGTTTACTTTCCAAGTAACGGTACTGCCTTCGCTGGTATGGATGCCCGCGCCTTGCCACGTTTCGTTGTTTTCAGGCGAGACCGTAAAATTACCCTCAAAATATAAACCGCCCGCGCCTTGGTTGATGTTGGTGGACAAGGTAACAGTGCCGTTTTTTTGGTCTCCGAAATACAGGTTTCCACCGTTATTCAAACGAGGCAGGTATATATTTGGCCCTTGGTATTGGTAAACGTCGTCTTTACCTTCGGCAGGCAATTTGTCGTCTTTCAAGCCGATTCGGACTTCAGATGGTCTTCCTGTTTGTTGTTTGACAATGCCGCTGCCGTCGCCTTTGTCTGTAATGGTGTATGCACCATTGCCCGACGGGCTATAAAACGATGTACGCAAATCTTTTTCAAGGATTTCATCAAAAAAAGACTTGCGTACCAGTTGGAATGTATTCTCTTTCCCCGCCCAAGGGTTGCCGGTTCTCAATACGCCGTTAATCAACCATTTTTGTTTTTCCGCATCATAAATAAACATAGGCGAGCCGCTGTCGCCGCTTGAGCCTGCAATAGGAATGGGACCGTAATTGCCCGCTTGGCGCACATCACCGCTCAGACTTGACCAGCCGCCCCCTGCTCCGCCTTGGTTGTGTGTATTGCCTGCTGTCAGGTAATGATATGCGCCGGCAACTTGGTCGCCGCTGTCTTGATCGTTTCGCCAAAACTGCCACCCGGAGCCGATACGGACGCGTTCGGGATATTTCGTCCTATCTGTATATTTGTTGCCGTCCATATCAGAAGTCATATCGATTGGGGCGGCTTCCGTAACAAATTTATGTAAGCGTGGGTTGTGGTAGTCTTTCTCATAAGGATGCGTTTCATCGTTTTTATAGTTATTCCGTTTTGCAATCTTATAAGAAAAACGGTGCTGATCGGGATTGCCTCCCTCCGCACCAAAATCAACATCGCGATAACCTACATTATGCGCCACGCTCACAATATATTGATCGCCCACCAATGCCGCCACGCCGTTACGCGATACCACAGAAAAATCAATCATCGGGGCTTTCGTCATCGATTTGCCGACCAACTCCCCTTTTTTGTTGTAAACCTCAATATCTTTCGCCCCGACTGCAAACTTGCCTTTATTTTCGGCAAAGTCGCGATAGTATTGGTAGTTGATGCCGAAATAAGTGTGTCCCGCCCGGGCTTGGGGCAGAATGCCGAACGACAGGCATATGGCCAAGTAAGCGGGCGAGAAGCGGATGCGGCCGGTTTTCGGGGCTGTGCGGTGTGTTTCGGTTGTCCGTTTGTCGGTTGTTTTCATTATTTTTCCTTATCTGACGGGATTCGGGTTTGTTTGGGAGGACGCGGCTTCCGCTTCCGCGCGGCGCGCGGGATGTGCCTATATGTGCGGTTCGGCGTATTTTGCCGCTTCTGTTCGGAGATGGTGCAGGGAAGGGCGGGAAGGAAAAAAACGGGGATTTTTATCAACCCGCCGGAGCCGGGGCAATTGATGGGTTGCACATAAAGGTATCATTCTGAATGCGAAATCATATCACACTTTACTTTATCCCCGTTCCTTTTCGGTCGGAACCCCGCCGTTTTCGGCGATAAAAACCGACCGGAGGCGGAATGCGGGGCGGGGTTGTGCCGTGCGGTGTCGGAATATCGTTTTACACAAGCCGGCAATGCCGTCTGAAAGCCGAACCGTCGGACTTCAGACGGCATTTGCTATAATCGCGGCTGTTTTTGATTGTTTTTCGGGGGTTTTATGTCGGATAACGTTCCAACGATTGCGGCAGTCGCTACCGCGCCCGGACGCGGCGGCGTGGGCGTGATACGCATATCGGGGAAAAACCTGCTGCCGATGGCGCAGGCTTTGTGCGGAAAAACGCCCAAGCCGCGCGTGGCAACCTATGCGGATTTTACGGACGCGGACGGACAGGCAATCGACAGCGGGCTTTTGCTGTTTTTTGCCGCACCGGCAAGTTTTACGGGCGAAGATGTTATCGAGCTTCAGGGACACGGCGGGCCGGTGGTGATGGATATGCTGCTGAACCGCTGTTTGGAACTGGGCGCGCGCCTTGCCGAGCCGGGCGAGTTTACGAAGCGTGCGTTTTTGAACGACAAACTGGACTTGGCACAGGCGGAAGGCGTGGCGGATTTGATTGACGCATCCGGCCGTTCGGCGGCGCGTCTGGCGTTGCGCTCGCTCAAGGGCGATTTTTCGCGGCGGATACACGGTCTGGTCGAAGACTTGATTACCTTGCGGATGCTGGTCGAAGCGACGCTGGATTTTCCCGAGGAAGACATTGATTTTCTCGAAGCGGCAGACGCACGCGGCAAACTGGACGGCTTGCGCCGCGCCGTGGATGATGTGCTTGCCAACGCGCAGCAGGGCGCGATTTTGCGCGAAGGTCTGAATGTCGTATTGGTCGGCGCGCCGAATGTGGGCAAGTCCAGCCTGCTGAACGCGCTGGCGGGCGACGAAGTGGCGATTGTTACCGATATTGCCGGAACGACGCGCGACGCGGTCAGGGAACGTATCCTGATTGACGGCGTTCCGGTGCATATTGTCGATACGGCAGGTTTGCGCGAGACTGACGACGTGGTCGAACGCATCGGCATCGAACGCAGCCGCAAAGCCGTATCCGAAGCCGATGTCGCGCTGGTGTTGGTCGATCCGCGCGAAGGCGTGAACGACAAGACACGGGCGATTTTGGACGCGCTGCCGTCGGATTTGAAACGCATCGAAATCCACAGCAAATCCGATTTACATGCACACGCGGCAGGCGGGTTCGGTACGGGCGCGGAAACCGTCATCGCGCTGTCGGCGAAAACCGGCGACGGCTTGGACGCGCTGAAACGGACGCTGTTGCGCGAGGCCGGTTGGCAGGGCGAAAGCGAAGGGCTGTTTTTGGCGCGGACGCGGCACGTCAACGCACTCAAAGCAGCGCAGGAAGAATTGTCGCTGGCGGCATTGTGCGGCAACCATCAAATCGAGCTGTTTGCCGAACACTTGCGGCTGGCGCAGGTCGCTTGCGGCGAAATTACGGGCGAGTTTACGGCGGACGACCTGCTCGGCGTGATTTTTTCGAGGTTTTGTATCGGAAAATAAACGGATCGAAAGCATCGTGGCGGTGTCCGGCTGAACATTCCGTTATCCCATAAAAACGGGAATCCGATCCGTTTGGTTTTGGTTTTTTTTTGAATTTCGGGCAACACTTGAATCTTCATTCCGCGCAGGTGGAAATTATCGGTGCGGTACGGCAACTTTTTTCGATATGAAAAGACCGTCATTCCTGTAAAAACAAAAAAATCAAAAACAGAAAACTGAAATACCGTCATTCCCGCGCAGGCGGGAATCCAGGACGTAAAATCTAAAGAAACCGTTTTTCCCGATAAGTTTCCGTGCCGACAGACCTGGATTCCCACTTTCGTGGGAATGACGGTGGAAAAGTTGCCGTGATTTCGGATAAATTTTCGTAACGCATAATTTCCGTTTTACCCGATAAATGCCCGCAATCTCAAATCCCGTCATTCCCCAAAAACAAAAAATCAAAAACAGAAAACTGAAATACCGTCATTCCCGCGCAGGCGGGAATCCAGCCCCGTCGGTGCGGAAACTTATCGGGAAAAACGGTTTCTTTAGATTTTACGTTCCGGATTCCCACTTTCGCGGGAATGACGGGATTAAAGTTTCAAAATTTATTCTAAATAACTGAAACTTAACGAAATAGATTCCCACTTTCGTGGGAATGACGAATTTTGGGTTTCTGTTTTTGGTTTTCTGTTCTTGTGGGAATGATGAAATTTTAAGTTTTAGGAATTTATCGGAAAAAACAGAAACCGCTCCGCCGTTATTCCCGCGCAGGCGGGAATCCAGCCCCGTCGGCATGGAAACTTATCGGGAAAACGGTTTCTTTAGATGTTACGTCCTAGATTCCCGCTTTCGCTGGAATGACAGGATTAAAGTTTCAAAATTTATTCTAAATAACTGAAACTCAGCGAACTAGATTCCCACTTTCGTGGGAATGACGAATTTTAGGTTTCTGTTTTTGGTTTTCTGTCCTTGTGGGAATGATGAAATTTTAAGTTTTAGGAATTTATCGGAAAAAACAGAAACCGCTCCGCCGTCATTCCCGCGCAGGCGGGAATCCAGCCCTGTCGGCACGGAAACTTATCGGGAAAACGGTTTCTTTAGATGTTACGTCCTAGATTCCCACTTTCGTGGGAATGACGTGGTGCAGGTTTCCGTGCGGATGGCTTCGTCATTCCTGCGCAGGCGGGAATCCAGCTCCGTCGGTACGGAAACTTATCGGATAAAACGGTTTCTTTAGATTTTACGTTCCGGATTCCCACTTTCGTGGGAATGACGGGATTAAAGTTTCAAAATTTATTTTAAATAACTGGAACTCAACGAACTAGATTCCCACTTTCGTGGGAATGACGTGGTGCAGGTTTCCGTGCGGATGGCTTCGTCATTCCCGCGCAGGCGGGAATCCAGGTTCGTTGAGTTTCAGTCATTTCCGATAAATTCTTGCAGCTTTGCGTTTCTAGATTCCCACTTCCGTGGGAATGACGGAGAGTTGCGGGAATGACGGAGAGTTGCGGGATTGGGCTTGGTACAAGCCTGAAAGGGGGCGGCGGTGCGACCGTAAAAAATGCCGTCTGAAACCCAAATCATCGGGTTTCAGACGGCATTGGCACATCAGGAGCTTAGAACTTCGCTTCGATGGTGAAATTGTAGCTCCTGCCCGGCGAGGTAAAGCGTTGGATGCCGGCGTGGGTTTTGTTGTCAACGCGGTTGACCGTGCCGAACTCGCGGATGCTGCGTAAAGATTCCCAAGTGTAGTACTGCTTGTTGGTAATGTTGTACGCGGCGGCGCGGAGCGTAACCTGTTTGCCGATGTTGAGGTAGGCGGAAAGGTCGAACAGCGTATAGGCCTTGCTGTGTTTGGCATAAGGCCACGGGTTGTTCAAATCGTCGTTGCTGTGGACGGTGTCGGACGGCTTTTTGGCGGCGGTGCGCGTGGCGTAGGCGTTGATGCCCCAGCGTTTGGAAGACGCGTCATAGCCCAAGCTGTAAATTGCCGTCCACGGCGAAAGCGCGTTGATGGGCGTTTCTTTGCCGTTGTTTTGCGTTGCCTTGCCTTTGATGTAGCTGACGTTGAGGCCGGTGTGCAAACCTTTGGGCAGCCCGATGCTGTCGAGGTTCCAAGTGCCGTTAAACTCTATGCCTTTCACCCAGGCGGCGGTGCGGTTTTGGTTTTGCCAGACGGGCGAGCTGACCAATGCCGTGCCCGTGCCGTCTGAAAGCGGGGCGTAGGTGGGTTTGTTCGGATCATCTGACGAAACGCCCATATACGTCAATTCGATAAAGTCGCGGTATTTGGTTTTGAAGCCCGAGAGCTTGAAGTTGCCCGCCTTGCCGCTGCCCGCCAGACCCAATTCCCAGTTTTTGGCTTTTTCGGCTTTAAGGTTGGGATTGGCTTTCAGGTAGAAATCGGGGTGCGGGAATAAGAGCCAGGTTTCGTCCGAAGTCGGCGCGCGGAAGCCGGTGCTGTATTTTGCCAACAAGTGCAGATGCTTGGTAAACCGCCAGTCGAACCCCGTGCCGTAGCTGAAGCCGGCGTGCGCGCGTTCCGAACCCAAATGGGGAATCTGCCCTCGGATGGCGGTGGTGTATTTCGGATTGTCTTTCGCGCTGCTGCTGTTTTTGTCGTAGCGTATGCCCGCATTCAGGCGGAAGCGGTCGTTGCCGCCCAAGTGAAACGCATTGTTCCAATAGGCAAATTTATATTTCGACCGGTTTTCGATCAGCATCGTGATTTTGGCATCGTTGGACGTGAGGATTTTGGGGTCGTACAGTTTTGCGAAATAGCTGTAATCCGAGTTGGCATTGTCCCCCCTGCCGCCGCCCAAGCCGTATTGCGCCGCCCAAACAGCTTTGGAAAAGTCGAGTTGTTTTTCAAAATCGGCAGTCCATTGCGCGGTGTTTTGGCGGATGTGCCGGAACGAATGGTAAACCTCGCCGTTGATGCCGTTTGTATCGTAATTTTTCGGGACGTCCCAAGTCCAAGTGTTCATATCGATGCGTTGTTTGTCGTAACGCAGCTTGAGGCTGTCCCACGGGCCGTGTTCCAATTCGTTTTTGTATTCGACGCCGGTGCGGCGGCGGTAGCTCACGTCTTGGCGGTGGCGGTAGTCGCCCGTCGCGGGAGAGTAAATTGTACCCACCCACAAATTAGACAGCTCGTTGGTAAAACGGTCGGTGCGCGAGTCTTCAAAAATCCAGCCGATGCGGTTGCGGTCGTTGAAATTGTAGCCCAGCTTGAACAGGGTGCTTTTGTTTACCCATTCTTGCGGGTCGGGTCGGGAGCGCGCAACCCCTGTGGCAACATAGGTCTGGTACTTGCTGAATGGTTGGGTTGGGCTGAAAACATACCCCTTGTTTTCAATTTTGACATCGCCCTCGGTCGAGCGGTTTTTGGTTTCTTTGCCGAAGCGGCGGGTATAAACCAATAAGGCATCCAAACCAAAGAGCCGGCCGGCGGCGGTGATGCTGCTGAACTTTTGGCTGTTTTTGCCGACGCTGCCGCCCTTTATCCCCAAATGGTAGGGCTTGTCTTCGGAAACATAGTCGCTTGCGGATTTGGTCTGATAATTGACTGCGCCGCCCAATGCGCCGCTGCCGGATTTGAGCGAGTCCGCGCCTTTGGTGATGGTAACTTCCGAGAAGTTTTCGGGTTCGGAAGTATTGCGGTTGGCATTGAAGTTGCCGTATGCGCCGAACAATTCTTGGAAGGCTTCAGACGACCTGCTTTCTGCTTGTGCCAGTCCGTCCACATTGATGGCGACGCGGTCTTTATCGACACCGCGTATGGTAAAGCCGTTGGAGCCCGCCCTGCCGCCTTCGACGACGGAAATGCCGGGGTCGTAGCGCACCAGGTCGTGTTCGTCGTTGACCAAGAGCTTGTCTAAGGTTTTGCGGCGGATTTTTTCTTCGCCGAGTTTTTGGGTTTTGTGCGTGCCGGTAACGGTAATTTCGTTCAGCGTTTGGGCGGACTGCGGCGCGGGGTCTGCCGCAAAGGCGGGAAACGCTTGGGCGATGGCGGCGGCAGCCAATACGGGCTTGAAGGGGATGTGCATAAGAAAACCTTTTTAAAAGCGGATTAATTATTATTTTGTGAGATGGGTGGTCTCTTGATCGGTGGTGTTGTTAAGTTCTTTTTTATAACTCACGCCGCCGAATACGGTATCGAGGGAGCGGTCGCCGTCAAAGGTGATTTTGCCGCCTATGCTGGTGTCGCTGTCGTAACTACTGTTGAACTTGCCAAAAAACTTGCCTTCCAATTTGCCGTTTTTGCCGCCGGACGTGGCATCGCCGGAAAAGGTCAGACCGGTAATCGTTGCGTTTTCAATTTTCACACTCGGCCCGTAATCGCTGTTGCCGCGGATTTCGCCTGCCAGTTTGTTGCTGTTGAAATTGGCGGTGATAAAGGAAAGGACGGGGGTGTTGGTGTAACCGGTAAAAGAGCTGCCTTTGGGCGGCGTATAAGAGGAGGTAACAAATTGCCCGTCTTTGACGCGGATGCCCCAAACCTGATAAGTGATTTTGCCCTTGCCGGTGGTTTCGGGAGTGTCGTCGCCCCAGGAGTATGCCGGTTTCGGCGTTTTGCCGACGGGGAAGCCGCCGGCGAAGAGGTCGATTTCGCCGTTGGGGCCTATCCACGCCCCGAATTTCATATAATCTTGTTTGGTAATTTCCGCTTCACTGGTTGCCCCGGAGTCGCTGCAGCAGATAAAGATGCGGCTGCCGTCGGCAAGCCGTTGCCCTGCGTAGCGGTCGGGAATTTTGTAGTCGGGGGAGGAATAGCTGGGGACAATGGGGTCGGAATAAGATGAAAGGGTGTATTGCGCGCCGCCGGGTGTTTGGAAGATGAATGATGTTTCTTTGGTTTTATAGCCGGGGAAAGGTTCTTTTTCTACTTCCCGCTGCTGAATGGAAATACCGGATGTGCTTCCTGTGCCGGCGGTGTTGATGTTTTCGATATTGTTGCTATCGCTTGATAACGTTACCTCGCCGGCGGGCAGCGGCGTGGCGGTGGGAATGGAGAAGGGGACGTGCGGTTCGGCTACCCCCCCCCGGCACAGGCGGCAAGGGCGGCGGCAAGCGGCAGTAAGGACAGGGCTTTGTATTTCATCGCATACTCAATCTTGATGATGTGTTAATAATAGTTTTGATTATCAGTTTAAATGTTATATGATGTCAACTGTTTTGTGGGGCGATGCAAAACCGGTTTTCACGGTTTTCTGCCTGTTTTTCGGATGGTTTGACGTGTTTCGGCGGCGTGTTTGCCGGAAAGGTAAATGACAGGATATGTTGTATTTCAGATACGGTTTTTTGGTTGTTTGGTGTGCGGCAGGTGTTTCTGCCGCCTATGGGGCGGATGCGCCTGCAATTTTGGATGACAAAGCTTTGTCGCAGGTGTGGCGGTCGGTGTCGGATAAATGGGCGGAATCGGATTGGAAAGTTGAAAATGATGCCCCGCGCGTGGTTGATGGGGATTTTTTGTTGGCGCACCCGAAAATGTTGGAACATAGTTTGCGCGACGCGCTCAACGGCAATCAGGCGGATTTAATCGCTTCGTTGGCGGATTTGTATGCCAAGCTGCCGGATTATGATGCAGTTTTGTACGGCAGGGCGCAGGCTTTGCTGGCGAAATTGGCGGGAAGGCCGGCGGAGGCGGTGGCGCGGTATCGGAAGCTGCACGGGGAAAATGCGGCAGACGAGCGGATTTTGCTGGATTTGGCGGCGGCGGAGTTTGACGATTTCCGGCTGAAGTCGGCAGAAAGGCATTTTGCCGAGGCGGAAAAATTGGATTTGCCGGCGCCGGTTTTGGAAAATGTGGGGCGTTTTCGGAAAAAAGCGGAGGGGCTGACGGGCTGGCGTTTTTCGGGCGGTATCAGCCCGGCGGTCAATCAAAACGCCAATAATGCCGCGCCGCAATATTGCCGGCAAGACGGAGGCAGTCAGATATGCAGTGTCAGCCGGGCGGAGCGGGCGGCAGGCTTGAATTATGAAATCGAGGCGGAAAAGCTGACGGCGTTGGCGGACAATCATTATTTGTTGTTCCGTTCCAATATCAGCGGCACAAGCTATTATTTCAGTAAAAAATCGGCTTATGATGACGGGTTCGGCAGGGCGTATTTGGGATGGCAGTATAAAAATGCGCGGCAGACGGTGGGGATTTTGCCGTTTTATCAGGTGCAGTTGTCGGGCAGCGACGGCTTTGATGCGAAAACAAAACGGGTAAACAACCGCCGCCTGCCGCCGTATATGCTGGCGCACGGAGTCGGCGTGCAGCTGTCCCATACTTACCGCCCAAACCCGGGATGGCAATTTTCGGTCGCGCTGGAACATTACCGCCAACGCTACCGCGAACAGGATAGGGCGGAATACAATAACGGCAGGCAGGACGGGTTTTATGTTTCGTCAGCAAAACGTTTGGGCGAATCGGCAACTGTGTTCGGCGGCTGGCAGTTTGTGCGGTTTGTGCCGAAACGCGAAACGGTGGGCGGCGCGGTCAATAATGCCGCCTACCGGCGCAACGGTGTTTATGCCGGTTGGGCGCAGGAGTGGCGGCAGTTGGGCGGTTTGAACAGTCGGGTTTCCGCGTCTTATGCCCGCCGCAACTATAAGGGCGTTGCGGCTTTCTCGACAGAGGCGCAACACAACCGCGAATGGAATGTCTCGCTGGCTTTGAGCCACGACAAGTTGTCGTACAAAGGTATCGTACCGGCGTTGAATTATCGTTTCGGCAGGACGGAAAGTAATGTGCCGTATGCAAAACGCCGCAACAGCGAGGTGTTTGTGTCGGCGGATTGGCGGTTTTGAATGGTGGGATAATGCCGTCCGAACTTTGGAAACAGGTTCGGACGGCATTTTTGCGCGTTCAGGCAAGGGCGGCGGCAAATACGCCGCGCAAGGCGTTGGAGAGGCGGATTTCTTCGGCTTCTTGCAGTGTTTTTTGTGTGATGTGTGTTTCGATCACTTGATTTGTGTGCAAATATTTTTGCGGTTCGTCCAACACGGCTTGGCGCATTATGCCGTTTAAAATGTCTAAATCTGAAGAGGGCGTAAGCCATTGTCCGCGATGTTTGATGAAGACGTTGCTTCTGCCGCCTTCGAGCAGGATGCCGTCCGAATTGAAAAACAGGCTGTCGAACGCGCCTTGTGTTTCGGCGGTTTGCCACGCTTGGTCGAAGAGGGCGCGGTGTGTGGTTTTGAAGCGGCGCAGGTAGTTTTGTGCGGACAGGACGGTGGGCGAAATGATGACGCGCTGTTTGTCAGCCAAATGGTTTAAAACGGCGCGGGACAGGCTGATGCCGTCTGAAGAGAGCAGGGCTTTGATGCGGAACACGCCGTCGGGCAAGTGGGCAATGTATTGTTTGATTTGATTTTCGCAACCGTCGGGCAGGGGCAGGTTGAGGGCTTGCGCGGAGGTTTTCAGACGGCATAGGTGGCGGTCGAGCAGGGTGCATTGCCTGTTTTCCACGCGCAGGGTTTCAAAAATGCCGAAGTCGGGGCGCAGTTCGTTGAGGAAACGGGCTTTCCAGCCGCATTCGCGATATTCGGCGGCGGGGTCGCTGTCGATGACGATGCCGGAACCGACCCCGTACACGCCCCGATACGGCGGATTGGCTTCAAACGGATACGGCGTTGCCCCGCCTTGCCCTGCCGTTCGGGCTTGCACGTTTGAATCTGGGCTGCCGATGCCTGAAACAATGCCGTCTGAAGCCGGGTTTGAAGCGGGTTTGAGCGACAGGGTGCGGATAACGACGTTGAATATGCCTTCAAACCCCAAGCCGCCGGAACACGGGTTCAAATAGCCGATGCTGCCCGTATAAAGTCCGCGCGCTTCGGTTTCGAGCGTTTCGATAATCTGCATACTCATTTTTTTGGGCGCGCCGGTGATGCTGCCGCAGGGGAAGGCGGCGCGGAGGATGTCGGCGACGGTGATGTGCGGCAAGGCTTGGGCCCGGATGGTGCTGGTCATCTGCCAGACGCTGCCGAAACGCGATACTTTAAACGGCTCGGGTACGCATACTTTGCCGGTTTGGGCGATTTTGCCGAGGTCGTTGCGCAGCAAATCGACAATCATCACGTTTTCGGCGCGGTTTTTCGGGTCGGTTTGCAACTCGGCGGCGCGGCGTTCGTCTTGTCCGTCGCCCAAAATCGGCGCGGTGCCTTTCATCGGTTCAGTGCCGATGGTGCCGTCTGAACCGATTTTGAGGAAGAGTTCGGGCGAGAAACACAGCGTCCACGCGGATTGCCCCTCCGCATCGGGCAGGTGGGACAAGACGGCATAGGGGACGGGCTGGCGCAGGCGGCGGTAGAGGCTGACGGGATTACCGTAGGCTTGCAGGTGCAGGCGGGTGGTGTAGTTGATTTGATAGGTGTCGCCGCGCCGGATGGCTTCGTGGATTTGGCGGATGTGGTTGAGGTAATCGGCTTCGGATACGGAGGATTGCGGCGTGGAAATGCCGGCGGGGATGCCGTCTGAATGTCGGGCAAGCCAGCTTGCGGCATCGGTGTCGGCGCAGTCGGTAAACCAGTGCAGGGCAAGATTGCCGCCGCGTTCGGACTCCATCCCCATCAGCGGCAAACCGAATTCGTAGTCTGCAAACAACACGGCATGCAGCCCTTTTTGCCAACCCTTTTGCAGCGTATCGTCCAGCGAATCCAGTTCGTTATGATGGAAAAGGCGGCTTTCTACATGATTTTGATAGAGTTTTGCGCGGCCGCTTACGGCATCGTCAAACAAGGCGAAATAGGGCATGGCGGTTCAGTCAAATGGTTTGATTATACGCCCTTTTTACACATATTTTCAGATGATTCGGCAAATATCGGCAAAATGTAATTTTATGTAGAGAAAGTGGGGGCGAAGGTGTAAAATTGTGAAAACAGATTTTGTTTTCCAACCTGAACACAACCAAGGAGGCCTTTATGGCAGACCACCAGCTGCAACCGTTTGAAAACGTAGAATTGGGCGAAAAGCAAGACCAGCTCCAAGTATTTGAAAAAGCTGTTTTGGAACACGAAGGCAAAGGTTCTGCCGAAGATTCCGGCACTGCCCCGCTGCCCGAAAACTACCCCTACCGCAAACGTATGCGCCGCGCCGCCTACGAAGCCGAAAAAGCCAAACTACAAATCGAGCTGCTGAAAGTGCAAAGCTGGGTTAAAGACTCCGGCCAGCGCATCGTCAGCCTGTTTGAAGGCCGCGACGCGGCAGGCAAGGGCGGCACCATCAAACGCTTTATGGAACATTTAAATCCGCGCGGCGCGCGCGTGGTCGCTTTGGAAAAACCGACTGACACCGAACGCGGACAATGGTATTTCCAACGCTACATCCAAAACCTGCCGACTGCGGGCGAAATGGTATTCTTCGACCGCTCGTGGTACAACCGCGCCGGCGTGGAACGCGTGATGGGCTTTTGCGAACCCAACGAATATATGCTCTTTATGCGCCAAACCCCAGAATTAGAGCGTATGCTCGTTGCCAGCGGCATCCATCTGTTTAAATTCTGGTTCTCCGTATCCCGCGAAGAACAACTGCGCCGCTTCATCTCCCGCCGCGACGACCCCCTGAAACACTGGAAACTGTCCCCCGTGGATATCCAGTCGCTCGACCGCTGGGACGACTACACCGAAGCGAAAAACGCGATGTTCTTCCATACCCATACCGGCGACGCGCCTTGGGTCATCATCCGTTCCGACGACAAAAAACGCGCCCGTTTGAACTGTATCCGCTACTTCCTGCACCAGTTGGATTACCCGGGCAAAGACGTGAAAGCTATCGGCAAAGTGGATGAAAAAATCGTCCTCGTCCCCGATACGCGCTACAAAGACAAAAACATCGACCTCGGTCATGACTGATTGCCGGTGAAGCAATAAAAATGCCGTCTGAACCTGAAAACGGGTTCAGACGGCATTTTCTATCGGGGTTTTAAAGCGGCATTAAATGTCGGTTTCCAGATAAACGACTTGGGTTTGCAGATATTCTTCCAAACCGTGTTTGCCGTCCGCGCCGCCGATACCGGATTTTTTCCAACCGGCGTGGAAGCCCTGCATCGCTTCAAAGTTTTCGCGGTTGATGTAGGTTTCGCCGAATTGCAGACGGCGGGTAACGTAGAAGGCTTCGTTTAAATTAGTCGTATAAACAGAACTGGTCAGACCAAACTCGCAATCGTTAGCCAGTGCGATGACTTGGTCGAGCGTGTCGAAAGCGGAAACGGGCAGCACGGGGCCGAAGGTTTCTTCTTTCATAATGTCCATACTGTTGTCAGTGTCGGTCAGCAGGGTCGGCTCGAAGAAATAGCCGCGTCCTTCGGCGCGTTTGCCGCCGCAAACCAATTTCGCACCTTGTTTGACGGCGCGTTCCACTTTTTCGGCAACGGCTTTGACGGCGCGTTCTTCAATCAGCGGGCCCATTTCCAGCGCGCCTGCTTCGGCTTCGGCAGGGTTGCCGTAGCGCACGCCTTTCATCGCGGCGGTCATTTTTTCGATAAACGCGTCTTTCAGGCTGCTGTGGACATAGACGCGCTCGGCGCAGTTGCAGATTTGACCGGTGTTGCCGACGCGGGAAGCCAAGATGGATTTCACCGCCAAATCCAAATCCGCGTCTTTCAAAACGATGGCGGGGGCTTTGCCGCCGAGTTCCAACGAGACTTTGGTAATGTTGGCGGAAGCGGCTTCCATCACTTGGCGGCCCGCTTCGACGGAGCCGGTCAGGCTGACCATATCGACTTGCGGATGGGCGGACAAGGCATTGCCGATTTCCGCACCGGGGCCGTTTACCACGTTGAACACGCCGGCCGGCAGTCCGACCGCATCGACGATTTCGGCGAAGATGTGGCAGTTGATCGGGGTTACGCTGCTGGGTTTGACGACGATGGTGTTGCCCGTTACCAAAGCGGGCCCCATTTTGCGGGCAATCAGGAAGAAGGGGAAGTTCCACGGCAAAATGCCGGCGATTACGCCCAGCGGACGTTTGAACAATAAAATATTTTCACGCGGGCGGTCGCTTTGGATGATTTCACCTTCGTAACGGCGCGCCCATTCGGCTTGGTAATCGAGATAGTCGGCGGTGAACATCACTTCCACGCGCGCCAAGTCTTTGGTTTTGCCGCCTTCGGCAACGATGGTGTCGGTCAGCTCGTCGGCGCGTCCGCGTATGCCTTGGGCGATTTTGCGCAAATACGCGCCGCGTTCGACCGCAGGCAGACGCTCCCATGCCGGTTGCGCCGCACGCGCCGCCGCTACGGCGCGGTCAACGTCCGCTTTGCCGCCTTTGGGTTCGCGGGCGATGACTTCTTCGGTGGACGGGTTCAATACGTCGCGCCATTTGCCGTTGAAGTCGTTTTCAAAGCGACCGTTGATGTACATGGCCAATTGTTTCATTTCGGGTTCTCCAGTTTTGTAGTCGGATGTAGTTTTAGTTTATTCCCAAATAAATTGCCGTACAAGTTTCTTTACACGCGGATTTCGGGTTTCAAATCAAATGCGGCTTACCGGTTTTCTTTTTTGGTTTCCGCAGGCGTACTGCCGAAATATTGCCTGAATGCCTGAGTAAAGCTGGAAACGTGGCGGTAGCCGCATAAATATGCGGTTTCGCCTATGCTTTTACCCCCGTTTTGCAACAGGTAGAGCGCGTGCTGCATTTGTTTGTGGTGCAGCCACTCGCTTGCCGTAATGCCGAAATGGCCGCGCATACGGCGTTGCAGCGTCCTTTCGCTGATGTTCAGCGCGTCTGTCAGCCGGTTGACTTGGTGTGCGCCGCCGTCGAACGCGGCATTCAGGGTGCGGCTGAAGTCTTCAGACGGCATAGCGTCTGCTTCCGCCGTTTCTCCCGCCGTCGGCCCGATGCTGTCCGACACCGTGTCCCACAAATCCGACAGCAGCCGCAAAACGTCTGCCTCGCGGCGCAATGTTTCGCCCAAATGCCCCCTTGGGACGGCTTGCAGGCAGGATGCCGCCAAGCCGCGCAGGTTTGGGGGCAAATCCCATATCCTGACCGGCTCGCGGTAAAGCATGGGGGCGAAACGCGCGTATTCCGGGCGCAACAGCCATTGTTCCATACCTTTAATGGTCATTTTGACCGTTTTGCCGCCGCGATAAAGATAGCGGCTGAACAGGACTTCTTCCCCGACAGCAATCAGAACGATCTTGCCGCCGTCCGCATCGATTTGAAAACGGCGGCGGTTGATGCCGAAGTCCAAAGAGCCTTCCAGCAACAGCACGAACGACACATAAGGTTCGGCGAGGCGGCTGCTGCAAAAATCACACCGTGCCGTTACCGTGCCGCCGTGGATGGAAATGCCGTTGGACAAAGTATCGAAACGGTAGCCGCCCTCCACATAGCTGCCGCCGCCTCTTTTGACCAGATTGACGAACCGGCTGCTGTTCAAATGTTCTGCTTTTTCCATAGTTTTCTGATAAAGGTTATCATTTGAAAGATAACATTTTTCGCCACAGCAAACAATCCGCCGCCGACAACGGCATTTTCACAACACTTGCCGTCCGTATGCCGTCTGAAAATTGCCCGTCTTTCCGATAAGCCTTAAAATACACGCCGTCAAACCTATCGTTTTGCCTGCACATGAGTCCCTTCCCTTTTATCGAAATGAAAGATGTCGCCTTTGCGTATGGCGACCGCCCGATTCTGAAGAACATCAATTTCAGTATTCCGCAAGGCAATTTTGCTGCCGTAATGGGCGGTTCGGGCAGCGGCAAAACCACGCTGATGAGGCTGATTACAGGACAGATTCGTCCGCAGTCCGGGCAGGTTTTGATTGAAGGACGGGATTTGGCGGGCTTTTCGGCTGACGAGTTGTATGAACACCGCCGCCGTATGGGTGTGTTGTTCCAACACGGCGCACTGTTTACCGATTTGTCTGTATTTGACAATATTGCTTTTCCGATGCGAGAACTGACGCAACTGCCGGAAGCGGTGATTCGAGATTTGGTTTTGTTGAAACTGAACGCGGTCGGTCTGCGCGGCGTGGAAAACCTGATGCCGTCCGAGTTGTCCGGTGGGATGTCGCGCCGCGTCGCGCTTGCCCGCACAATCGCGCTCGACCCTGAAATCATGTTGTACGACGAGCCGTTTACCGGCCTCGATCCGATTTCCTTGGGTGTGATTGCCCACTTGATCAGCCGCGTCAACAAGGCTTTGCGTTCGACCAGTATTATGGTAACGCACGACATTGAAAAATCTTTGGAAATCGTCGATCAGGTGATTTTCTTGGCGCACGGCGAAATTATGTTCTCCGGCTCGCCGCAGGAAATGCGCGAACTGGATTCGCCTTGGGTGCGCCAGTTTGTCGGCGGGCTGGCAGACGGCCCCGTAGCATACCGTTATCCGGCGCAAACGTCGTTGCATCAGGACCTGTTGGGATAAATGAGTTGATGCCGTCTGAAACCGTTGAACTTTACATATAGAAATTTATGAATTTTATCCGTTCCGTCGGGGCGAAAACCCTCGGCTTTATTCAATCCCTCGGCAGTATTACGCTGTTTCTGCTGAACATTCTGGCGAAATCCGGTACGGCTTTCGTCCGTCCGCGCCTGAGCGTGCGCCAAGTGTATTTTGCCGGCGTGCTGTCGGTGTTGATTGTTGCCGTTTCAGGGCTGTTTGTCGGCATGGTCTTGGGTTTGCAGGGCTATACGCAGTTGTCGAAATTCAAATCCGCCGATATTTTGGGCTATATGGTCGCGGCTTCGCTGTTGCGCGAACTGGGTCCCGTGTTGGCGGCGATTCTGTTTGCCAGCAGCGCGGGCGGTGCGATGACCAGCGAAATCGGTTTGATGAAAACGACCGAACAGCTCGAAGCGATGAACGTGATGGCGGTCAACCCCGTCGCCCGCGTGGTTGCGCCGCGCTTTTGGGCAGGCGTGTTTTCCATGCCGCTTTTGGCTTCGATTTTCAACGTGGCGGGCATTTTCGGCGCGTATCTGGTCGGTGTAACCTGGCTGGGCTTGGACAGCGGCATTTTCTGGTCGCAAATGCAGAACAACATCACGATACATTACGATGTAATCAACGGTCTGATCAAATCCGCCGCGTTCGGCGTGGCGGTAACGCTGATTGCCGTGCATCAGGGCTTCCACTGCGTCCCGACCTCGGAAGGCATTTTGCGCGCCAGCACGCGCACGGTGGTTTCGTCCGCCCTGACGATTTTGGCGGTCGATTTTATATTGACCGCGTGGATGTTTACAGATTGACAGGCCGTCTGAAGACGAAACGCGGAACATCGGATATTCAAGGAACTTTAATGAAAAAGAATGTATTGGAATTTTGGGTCGGACTGTTCGTCCTGATCGGCGCGGCGGCGGTTGCCTTTCTCGCTTTCCGCGTGGCGGGCGGCGCGGCGTTCGGCGGTTCGGACAAAACCTACGCCGTTTATGCCGATTTCGGCGACATCGGCGGTTTGAAGGTCAATGCCCCCGTCAAATCCGCAGGCGTATTGGTCGGGCGCGTCGGCGCTATAGGGCTTGACCCGAAATCCTATCAGGCGAGGGTGCGCCTCGATTTGGACGGCAAATATCAGTTCAGCAGCGATGTTTCCGCGCAAATCCTGACTTCCGGTCTGTTGGGCGAACAATATATCGGCCTGCAACAAGGCGGCGACACCGAGAATCTCGCCGCAGGCGATACCATTTCCGTTACCAGCTCCGCCATGGTTCTGGAAAACCTGATCGGTAAATTCATGACCAGCTTCGCCGAGAAAAACGCGGCGGGCGGCGACGATGCGGCAAAAACCGCCGAATAAACGTACACCATCATATTCAAACTAGGACACTTAATCATGAAAAAAACCTCTTTCATCAGCGCACTGAGCATCAGCATCTTGAGCATCAGCATGGCGGTTGCCGCCCCTGCCGACGCAGTAAACCAAATCCGTCAGAACGCCACTCAAGTATTGAGCATCTTAAAAAACGGCGATGCCGGCACTGCCCGCCAAAAAGCCGAAGCATACGCAACCCCTTATTTCGATTTCCAACGCATGACCGCACTGGCGGTCGGCAACCCTTGGCGTACCGCGTCCGACGCGCAAAAACAAGCGTTGGCCAAAGAATTTCAAACCCTACTGATCCGCACTTACTCCGGTACCATGTTGAAATTCAAAAATGCCAACGTTAACGTTAAAGACAACCCCGTCGTCAATAAGGGCGGCAAGGAAATCGTCGTCCGCGCCGAAGTCGGCATCCCTGGTCAGAAGCCCGTCAATATAGACTTCACCACCTACCAAAGCGGCGGCAAATACCGTGCCTACAACGTCGCCATCGAAGGCGCGAGCCTGGTTACCGTGTACCGCAACCAGTTTGGCGAAACCATCAAAGCCAAAGGCATAGACGGGCTGATTGCCGAGTTGAAAGCCAAAAACGGCAGCAAGTAATCCATAAGCCATGCCGCGAGTCTGAAGGCGGCATGGATTTTTTCCTACCGAACACTATGCATACAGAACTCAACAACGGAACACTGCACATCGGCGGCGACATTACCGTCAAAACCCTGACCGGGGACGCATTTGAGCGTTTCCGGCAGCAATGCCGTCTGAAAGAAACCATTGCCGTCGATTTCGGCGGTGTCAACCGTGCCGATTCCGCCTGCGTGTCGTTGCTGCTCGAAATATTGCGCCGACGCAAAGACAGTATCAGGCTGACCGGCATTCCCGAATCCGTGCGCGCACTGTCCGAACTGTACGAAATCAAAGATTGGCTGAAATCATGAAAAAAACCGCCTACGCCGCCCTCCTGCTGATCGGGTTCGCCTCTGCCCCTTCATTTGCCGAAACCCGTCCTGCCGATCCTTATGAAGGGTATAACCGCGCCATCAGCAGGTTTAACGATCAAGCCGACCGCTACATTTTTGCCCCTGCCGCGCGCGGCTACCGCAAAGTTGCGCCGAAACCCGTCCGCGCCGGCGTGTCCAATTTTTTTAACAACCTGCGCGACGTGGTCAGCTTCGGCAGCAATATCTTGCGCTTGGACATCAAGCGCGCAAGTGAAGACCTCGTCCGCGTCGGCATCAATACCACTTTCGGCTTGGGCGGACTCATCGACATCGCCGGCGCGGGCGGCGTTCCCGACAATAAAAACACTTTGGGCGACACGTTTGCCTCGTGGGGATGGAAAAACAGCAATTATTTCGTGTTGCCCGTCTTAGGACCGTCCACCGTCCGCGACGCGCTCGGCACGGGCATTACCTCTGTTTACCCGCCTAAGAATATCGTCTTCCGCACCCCGGCCGGGCGTTGGGGAAGCTCTGCCGCTGCCGCCGTCAGTACGCGCGAGGGCCTGCTTGATTTGACCGACAGTCTGGACGAAGCCGCCATCGACAAATACAGCTACACGCGCGACCTCTATATGAAAGTCCGTGCGCGGCAGACCGATGCAACACCTGCCGAAGGTACGGAAGATAACATCGATATCGACGAATTGGTCGAAAGTGCCGAAACCGGAGCGGCAGAACCCGCCGTTCACGAAGATTCCGTATCCGAAACACAGGCAGAAGCAGCAGGGGAAGCCGAAACGCAACTTGGAACACAACCCTAAAGCCATGCCGTCTGAAAATCCGTGTTCAGACGGCATTCCCTTCTGTCGGAACGGACAGTCCGACACTACAGATTGGGCTATAATCCCTTTTTTGCGCATACCGCGCGACAGCAAAGGAAAAACCATGTACGAAGTCAACCGCAGCGTATTCGTCCTCATCCCCTTAGAACCTTTTTGGAACTGGCTGCAAACCCTGCCGGGCAACCACCTCGACGGACTGACCCTCGAAGACATCCAAGCCGATGCCAATTCCTACCTTGTCCGCCCGTGCGAAACCGCCGATGAAGTCTGGGACGAAATCGAAGCCCGTTTTGAAGACATTTTCGCCGCCGAACTTGCCGACTGGTGCGAAGACGAACGCGAGTGGCCCGCACTCGATGCCGACATTTTCAACGAATGGTTCGACATCCAGCTTTCTACCGTCATTACCGACCTCGAACACGAACCGCTTGCCCGCGAAGCCTTCCAACCCATCAATCTCAACTGATGAAGCTGACCGTCCGCAACTACCATCTCGACGGCTACGGCCATGTCAACAATGCGCGCTACCTCGAATTTCTCGAAGAAGCGCGCTGGGCGTTTTTTGAAGAACGCGGACTGCTGCACGAGTTGGCAGACCTCATGCTCATTGTTGCCCGCATCGACATCCGATACAGCCGCCCCGCCGTCGAAGGCGACGTATTGCAGTTTTCATGCCGTCTGAAAACCCCCGGCACGCGGCGCATTGTGCTGACCCAGACGATTATACTGCCAAACGGCAAAACCGCCGCAGAAGCCGACATCACCCTGATGCCCGTCCACGCCGCCGCACAACGCACCGTCAGCCTGCCCGCCACCCTTGCCCGCGCACTGGAAGCCTTGTCCGAATGAAAAAAATACTCACCGCCGCCGCTGTCGCACTGATCGGCATCCTCCTTGCCATCGTCCTCATCCCCGACAGCAAAACCGCGCCCGCCTTCTCCCTGCCCGACCTGCACGGAAAAACCGTTTCCAACGCCGACCTGCAAGGCAAGGTAACCCTGATTAATTTTTGGTTTCCCTCCTGTCCGGGTTGTGTGAGCGAAATGCCCAAAGTGATTAAAACGGCGCATGACTACAAAAATAAAGATTTCCAAGTCCTCGCCGTTGCCCAGCCCATCGATCCGATAGAAAGCGTCCGCCAATATGTCAAAGACTACGGTTTGCCGTTTGCCGTCATGTATGATGCGGATAAAGCCGTCGGACAGGCGTTCGGCACACAGGTTTACCCGACTTCCGTCCTTATCGGCAAAAAAGGCGAAATTCTCAAAACCTACGTCGGCGAACCCGATTTCGGCAAACTCTACCAAGAAATCGATACCGCGCTGGCGCAATAGCGCGTTTGCATTCATGCTTTCAGACGGCATTTAATCATCCAGCAGATTCTTTTTCACCACTGCCGGATTGCCTGCCGCCAAAGAGTAGGGCGGAATGTCTTTTGTAACCACCGCGCCTGCGCCCACGACCGAACCGCGTCCGACGGTTACGCCCGCCATCACAATTACCCTGCGCCCCAGCCAGACATCGTCCTCCAACGTAATCGGACGGATTTCCGTGTAGCCCTCAAAGCGTTTGTTTTCACGGTCAAACTTGTGGTTGGTCGAATAGAACAGGCATTCCGGCCCCATCATCACATTTTTGCCAACCACCAGCCCACGGCAGATTTCACAGTTTACCCCGATACCGGAACCATCGCCCAAAACCGTATCCGGAAACACATAGGCACCGCGTTCGATATTGACCCCGCGTCCGATATGCGGAGAAACCCGCCGTGCCAGAAATATGCGTACGCTTTTGCCGATGATGCCGATGCCGCGCATATGAGACGGCGGCAATAGGGAACCGGCGAAGCGCAGCAGCAGGGAAAAAAACTTCACCCTCATAAAACTTCCTTCAGAGTAACCTTTTTGCATTTTATCGAATATCCTCTTGACGAAACAACAGAAAATAGCGAGAATGCCGAGCTTGTCTGAAGCATAGGTACATCCCCTATGCCCGCTTTTTTGAAAGGAAATCAAATGAAACAAGGTATTCACCCGAACTACCACGAAGTCAACGTTACCTGCTCCTGCGGCAACAAATTCGTAACCAAATCCGCGATGGAAAAAGAAAACTTCAACATCGAGGTTTGCTCCCTGTGCCACCCGTTCTATACCGGCACCCAAAAAATCGTCGATACCACCGGCCGCGTGGACAAATTCAACAACAAATTCGGCAACCTGTTCAAACGCTGATAGCCGATTTGCAAAAAGACTGCCCCGTGCAGTCTTTTTTGTTGCCGGTCTTTTTATGTCTGATGCCGTCTGAAGCAGTCTCTGCACGACCTTTGTGCGAATATTTGCTACACTTGGCAATCCATCCATTTCTTCTTACGCTTATGTTGACCTATACCCCGCCCGATACCCGCCCGCCCGCCAAAACCCACGAAAAACCGTGGCTGCTGATGCTGATGGCGTTTGCCTGGTTGTGGCCGGGTGTATTTTCACATGATTTATGGAATCCTGCCGAACCTGCCGTTTATACCGCCGTCGAAGCACTGGCAGGCAGCCCCACCCCCTTGGTTGCCCATCTGTTCGGTCAAACCGACTTCGGCATACCGCCCGTTTATCTTTGGGTTGCCGCCGCGTTCAAACATTTGCTGTCGCCGTGGGCTGCCGACCCATACGATGCCGCACGCTTTGCAGGCGTATTTTTTGCCGTTGTCGGGCTGACTTCCTGCGGCTTTGCCGGTTTCAACTTTTTGGGCAGACACCACGGGCGCAGCGTCGTCCTGATTCTCATCGGCTGTATCGGGCTGATTCCGGTTGCCCATTTCCTCAACCCCGCTGCCGCCGCCTTCGCCGCCGCCGGACTGGTGCTGTACGGTTATTCTTTGGCTCGCCGGCGCGTGATTGCCGCCTCTTTCCTGCTCGGTACGGGTTGGACGCTGATGTCGCTGGCGGCAGCTTATCCGGCAGCATTTGCGCTGATGCTGCCCCTGCCAGTGCTGATGTTTTTCCGTCCGTGGCAAAGCAGGCGTTTGATGTTGACGGCAGTCGCCTCGCTTGCCTTTGCCCTGCCGCTGATGACCGTTTACCCGCTGCTCTTGGCAAAAACGCAGCCCGCGCTGTTCGCGCAATGGCTCGACTATCACGTTTTCGGTACGTTCGGCGGCGTGCGGCATGTTCAGACGGCATTCAGTTTGTTTTACTATCTGAAAAACCTGCTTTGGTTCGCACTGCCCGCGCTGCCGCTGGCGGTTTGGACGGTTTGCCGCACGCGCCTGTTTTCGACCGATTGGGGGATTTTGGGCGTTGTCTGGATGGCTGCCGTTTTGGTGCTGCTCGCCGCCAATCCGCAGCGTTTTCAGGACAACCTCGTCTGGCTGCTGCCGCCGCTCGCCCTGTTCGGCGCGGCGCAACTGGACAGCCTGAGGCGCGGTGCGGCGGCGTTTGTCAACTGGTTCGGCATTATGGCGTTCGGACTGTTTGCCGTGTTCCTGTGGACGGGCTTTTTCGCCATGAATTACGGCTGGCCCGCCAAGCTTGCCGAACGCGCCGCCTACTTCAGCCCGTATTACGTTCCCGACATCGATCCCATTCCGATGGCGGTTGCCGTACTGTTCACACCCTTGTGGCTGTGGGCGATTACCCGCAAAAACATACGCGGCAGGCAGGCGGTTACCAACTGGGCGGCAGGCGTTACCCTGACCTGGGCTTTGCTGATGACGCTGTTCCTGCCGTGGCTGGACGCGGCGAAAAGCCACGCGCCCGTCGTCCGGAGTATGGAGGCATCGCTTTCCCCGGAATTAAAACGGGAGCTTTCAGATGGCATCGAGTGTATCGACATAGGCGGCGGCGACCTGCACACGCGGATTGTTTGGACGCAGTACGGCACATTGCCGCACCGCGTCGGCGATGTACAATGCCGCTACCGCATCGTCCGCCTGCCCCAAAACGCGGATGCGCCGCAAGGCTGGCAGACGGTTTGGCAGGGTGCGCGCCCGCGCAACAAAGACAGTAAGTTCGCATTGATACGGAAAACCGGGGAAAATATATTAAAAACAACAGATTGAGCCGAATTTCTGGATTAAGTGCCGGAAATTGCGTATAATTGCGCGATTAAATCTTTATAAATCAGCCGTTTTGCAGGCATCACACAGGAGCGACAATTATTATGATGACCCTCTATTCCGGCATTACCTGCCCCTTCAGCCACCGCTGCCGCTTCGTTTTGTACGAAAAAGGTATGGATTTTGAAATCAAAGACGTCGATATTTACAATAAGCCCGAAGACCTCGCCGTCATGAACCCGTATAACCAAGTCCCCGTGCTGGTCGAGCGCGATTTGGTGCTGCACGAGTCCAACATCATCAACGAATACATCGACGAACGCTTCCCCCATCCGCAGCTTATGCCCGGCGATCCCGTTATGCGCGGCAGGGGCCGGCTGGTGCTGTACCGTATGGAAAAAGAATTGTTCAACCACGTCCAAGTTTTGGAAAACCCCGCCGCCACCAACAAGGAACAGGCAAAAGCGCGCGAAGCCATCGGCAACGGTCTGACCATGCTTGCCCCTTCGTTCAGCAAAAGCAAATACATCCTCGGCGAAGATTTTTCTATGATTGATGTCGCCATTGCCCCGCTGCTGTGGCGGCTCGACCACTACGATGTCAAACTGGGCAAAAGTGCCGCGCCGCTGCTCAAATACGCCGAGCGCATCTTCCAGCGCGAAGCCTTTATCGAAGCACTGACACCCGCCGAAAAAGCCATGCGCAAATAAGCCCGGAATGCTTGCAAAACCCGCCGTTTTGCAGGCATTTTCACATTCAGGCACACCACACGGAATCCATTATGCCCACTTCCACCAAACCCTACATCCTCCGCGCCCTCTGCGAATGGTGCAGCGACAACAGCCTCACACCGCACATCCTTGTCTGGGTCAACGAACACACGCGCGTCCCCATGCAGTACGTCCGCGACAACGAAATTATGCTCAACATCGGCGCGACCGCTACGCAAAACCTTCAAATCGACAACGATTGGATCAGTTTTTCCGCCCGTTTCGGCGGACAGGCGCACGACATATGGATACCTGTCGGACACGTCCTCAGCCTTTTCGCACGAGAGACCGGCGAAGGTATGGGGTTTGAATTGGAGGAGTACCGCCCCGATACGCCGCCTGAAAACACTTCTGCCGAAACCGCGCCCCGACCCGCCAAAAAAGGCTTGAAATTGGTCAAATAAATCTATGCCGTCTGAACGGAATCGTGTTTCAGACGGCATTTTGTCCGACGGGGCGCAAACGGAATCCGTTTATCGGCAAAACCCGTTTCGTGCATCGAAACCGCGTTGCCCCTGCCGATTCGATATTGGGACATTATTGCATCAGCATCAGAGCGCAATTATGGTGCAGCTAACCAAGCGATAGAGCAGCAACGCCAAGCAGAGCAGCAGATACAGCGGTAGAAGCAGAGTATAGGTTTGGGTATTGGATAGCGAGAATTACATAATAAGATAAAAAATAAATCCCAGTACTGTAATTACTAAAACGGTTAAAAAGTTTTTTAGTTTTCTCTTTATACCATTTTCTTTCCAAGGTTTGAACTCTGTTAAATCAACAATGAAATCAACAATTGAGTCAAAAAGTGCTGAAAAAAAATTCATCAAATACTCCTGTGGAAAACCCTGTTGCTAGTAGCAACAGGGTGTCAGATTGTTACAGACCCATTAAGGTCATTGTAACAGGAGAACGCCAACGAGCAGCGGCAGTTGCTGCGCATGAGCGTGTTGCAAAATTTTTATAAATATCATCAAACCATGAAAATGCCGTCTGAACCTGCGATACGGGCTTCAGACGGCATTTTGTCCGATATTCGGGCAATCAGGCGGTCAGTACGGCTTTCAGGATTTTGTTGACTTCGCCCATATCGGCTTTGCCGGCGAGACGGGTTTTCAATACGCCCATCACTTTGCCCATATCCGCCATACCTGCCGCTCCGGTTTCGGCAACGGCGGTATCGACCGCAGTACGGATTTCGCCGGCGGAAAGCATTTGGGGAAGGTAGCGGTGCAGTACCTCGATTTCGGCGTTTTCTTTGTCTGCCAAATCCTGACGGCCGGCTTCAGTGTAGATTTTCGCGCTGTCTTTGCGCTGTTTGACCATTTTGGTCAGGATGGCGGTGATTTTGGCATCGTCGGCTTCGGTGCGTTCGTCCACTTCAAACTGTTTGACGGCGGCGTTGATGAGGCGGATGGTGCCGAGGGAAACTTGGTCTTTGGCGCGCATCGCGGTTTTCATGTCTTCGGTAAGGCGGATTTTCAGGCTCATGATGTCCTCGCTGGGATGTCGGATGGAAACGGCGGGTTTCGATGCCGTCTGAAAAGCAAAACACACCGCAGAGCAGGTCTTGCGGTGTGTCCTCATATCACAGGGCTGACCTGTAATCTGTACTGCTTGGATGTTTAGTACATTTTAGGAGGCAGTTGTTGGCTGCGCAGGCGTTTTTGCAGGCGTTTTACGGCAGCCGCTTTTTTGCGTTTGCGTTCGGTAGTCGGTTTTTCGTAGGCTTCGCGGGCGCGCAGCTCGGTCAGCAGGCCGGTTTTTTCTACGGCGCGTTTGAAACGGCGCATAGCGACTTCAAATGGTTCATTCTCTTTTACGCGGATTGCAGGCATTTTATTTCCTTTAATAAATTCGGTTGTTTCATCTGCCCATCATATCGGTGGAAAGGGTAGGGCAGACGGTGTTGAAGGTTTACCGTATCGCTGTGCCTTGCGGCGGCGGGATACGCGCCGTGACGGAAACATCACCTCCTAACGGGTCGGCTTGTGCCGTGTCAAGCTGCTTGAAAAAGCAGGAAAAACAATTTTCGGATTGTCTTATATTTATGGTTCGCCGTCAATGCCGTTCGGGATAAAAATGCCGTCTGAAAGACCGGGCGGGTTTCAGACGGCATCGGTACGTCAGCGTGCAGGAACAATGCCCATACGCTGTTTGAGCGGTATGTGCGGCGCGCCGAAGAGGGAGGCGTAGTAGGCGGCATTGGTCATCACTTTTTTGACATAGTCGCGCGTTTCGGAAAACGGGATGGTTTCGGCATATACCGCGCCCTCAAGGGGGATATCCGCCTGCCATCGGCGCGCCCTGCCGGGACCGGCGTTATAGCCTGCGGTGGCGAGGACTTCGTTGTTTTGCAGGCGGCGTTTGGTGTCCGCCATATACCACGTCCCCATACGGATATTGCCGTCGGCGGTGTAAAGTTGTGCGGCATCCATACCGATTTTGCCGGCGATTTCGCGCGCGGTGGCAGGCATGACCTGCATCAGCCCCTGCGCGCCTACGCCGGATTGCGCGCCCATAACGAAGCGGCTTTCCTGACGAATCAGCCCGTAAACCCACGCCGGATCGACATTAACATTTTGCGCGTGGCGGATTACGGTGTCTTTAAAGGGCGAAATATAGCGCAATGTGTAGTTGAGTTTGCGGTCGGTGCGTTCCGCGCTGTTGACCGCCATATCGTAAAAACCGTGGTCGAACGCGGTTTGCGCGGCGGTCAGCAGCTTGTCCTCATCGAAGCCGCGTGTGGCGAAACGCCATTCCGCCTGAGCCTGACGGCGCATTTTCGCATCGCCGGTGGTTCGGCTGTTTCGGAACAGCACCAGCGCGCGCTTAATCGCGCCGTCTTCCGCCATACGGAGGACGCTGTTTTTGCCGACATCGGGAACATTGTTGCGCGTATCGATTTTGCGCCCCAACTCTTCCCCTGCCAGTACGGCATAAAAATTCCTGCCCGTTGCTGCCGCCTGTTTGTAAAGTTTTTCCGCCTCTTGCGTGTTGCCCGTTGCGGCGCGGCTGCGTGCCAGCCAGTAGAGCCAGGTCGGGCTTTTTTGCAGTTTTTCGGGCATATGCGAGATAACGGAGGCCAGCTCGTCCCAACGTTGGGCGCGCAAGGCGGCGCGGGCGTACCACTCGATTTGGTCGTCGGTCAGTTGGCGGCGGTCGGCAACCTTGCCGTAATAGTCCAAGGCGGCAGGCACATTGAGGTTTTGCGACTGATAATGCCCCAATACGCCCCACGCGAAACTGCTCTGTTCGGGGCTTAAACCGCTTTCCATTTCGGACAGCCGGGCGGCGGCATCCGGCGATTTGCGTGCTTCTTTGCTGATGACGTTCAACAGGGCATATTCGCGCGAACCTTGTGTGCCGCCGTCAAACGGGCTGCCCAATGCGGCGGCAAGGTTGCGCGCGTCTGTGGTTTGGCGGACGGCAAGCAGTCCGCGCACGCGCCTCCAGGCATTGTTGCTGTCCAACAAGCCGGATGCGGCTGCCTGTTCCAACAGTTTGGTGCAGCCCGAAGGCAGTTTGCCCGTATTTTTGACCAGTTCGGCGGCACGCGTATAGTCGTTGCGGCTCGAATCGGCGTAGCATTCGACTTCTTGGGCGCGCCCTTCAGGTTTGAGTTTGGCGTATTCCTGTGCAAACAGCGTCCACTGTCTGCGTGCGCCCAAAGACTTCAGCCACTCGTTGCGGACATTTTCCGCCATCGCGCTGTCGCCGGCGTTTTCCAAATAGGCGGCGACTGCCGCATCGTTTTTCTGTTTCACTGCATCCAGTGCGGACGGGTAGCCGCCGTAATCTGCCAGCGTTTTTCCTTCGGGTTCGGCAGGGCGGGTGGGAACGCTTGCCGAAAGACCGGCAGTTTCTATATTGTCTGCCGGGGTCTTGCCGCCGGGCGCGTGTGTCGAAGAACACGCGGCAAGCACCAAGGCTGCCAGCAGCGGCAGGGAATGCTTCAGAGAGGGTGGGTACATCGGATTTCCTTAAGAATCGGAACCCTGAATGGTCAGGGTTGGAAAAGACAAAATGCCGTCTGAACAGGCGTTTGCCCGAATTATATGCCGAAACTGCACCGCCTTTGGAATGTTTACGACATAATTTATATTTTTCAATCATTTGCCGTTTGGGCGCGAACCGCTGCCTTTGCCCGTTTCAGACGGTATAGTGGATTAACAAAAATCAGGACAAGGCGACGAAGCCGCAGACAGTACAAATAGTACGGCAAGGCGAGGCAACGCTGTACTGGTTTAAATTTAATCCACTATATTGTCCGAAATGGTTGCCCGCTTCCTGCCTTATTGACAAAAAAAGGCTTTCCCGATAATATCCTACGAAAATTAACCTGCCGATTTGACACAGCTTGCGGGCATAACAGCTAAAGCGTTCCGACAATTTCAGCTTTATCTTCCGCGCCCGTTGTGTCCGACATCGGGCTTTGTTTTATGGAAAAGACAATGATTATTTTGGACAAGGTTTCCAAGCATTACCAAACGCGCGACAAGACCCGTTTTGCCGCCGTCGAGTCGACCAGCCTCGAAATCCGCGACGGCGAAATCTTCGGGCTGATGGGCTATTCCGGCGCGGGCAAATCCACCCTGTTGCGGCTGATTAACCTGTTGGAACGTCCCGACACGGGCAAGGTCAACGTCTGCGGACAAGAGCTGACCGCGCTCGATGCCACCGCATTGCGCCGGGCGCGGCAGAATATCGGCATGGTGTTTCAGCAGTTCAACCTGTTGAACAACCGCACCGTCGCCGGCAACGTCGCTTTTCCTTTGGAAATCGCCGGATGGCCGTCTGAAAAAATCAAAGAACGTGTTAAAGAATGCCTTGAAATCGTCGGCCTGACCGAACGCGCCAGCCACTATCCCGCCCAGCTTTCAGGCGGGCAGAAACAACGCGTCGGCATCGCCCGCGCGCTCGCACCCAAACCCCAAGTCATCCTCGCCGACGAACCGACTTCCGCCCTCGATCCCGCTACTACGCGCAGCGTCTTGGAATGTTTGGAAGACATCAACAAACGCTTCAACGTAACCATCGTCATCGTAACCCACGAAATGAGCGTCATCAGACGACTGTGCGACCGCGCCGCCCTTTTGGACAAAGGTAAAGTCGTCGAAATCGTCGAAGTACGCGGCAACCAAATCCACGCCCAATCCGACATCGGGCGCGAACTGATTCGGGAGGACTGATATGGCAGACTTAACATTCGAACAAGCCGTTTCCACCATCGTTGGCATGAAAGACGAAATCGTCCGCGCCTTGGGCGAAACCTTCGTGATGGTCGGCTTGTCCACCACATTCGCCGTCATCTTCGGCACGCTGCTGGGCGTCTTGCTTTTCGTAACCTCCAGCCGCCAGCTGCATTACAACAAGCCGGTAAACTTCCTGCTCGACAACTTAGTCAACCTGATGCGCGCCTTCCCTTTCGTCATCCTGATGATTGCCATGATACCCGCCACCCGCGCCATCGTCGGCAGCACCATCGGCCCGATTGCCGCCTCGCTGGTATTGAGCGTGTCGGGATTGTTTTATTTTGCCCGACTGGTGGAACAAAACCTGCGCGAAGTCCCCAAAGGCGTGATTGAAGCCGCCACCGCTATGGGCGCATCGCCGCTTGCCATCGTCCGCAAAGTCCTCTTGAACGAAGCGCGCGCGGGCATGGTTTCCAGCATTACCGTGCTTGCCATCGGGCTTTTGTCATACAGCGCGGCGGCAGGAATGATAGGCGGCGGCGGCTTGGGTGACCTCGCCATCCGCTACGGCTACTACCGCTACCAAACCGAAGTCATCGTCTTCATCGTCGCCCTCCTCGTGCTGCTGGTCATCCTGATTCAAAGCATCGGCAACGCGTTGGCGAGGAAATTGGACAAACGTTAAACCTAGAATGCCGTCTGAAGCCCGGATGAAGCAGGCCTTCAGGTCTGAGGACGATACGGCGGGGTGAAATATCCGCCGTACTGTTAAAAATGCTATAGAATCTTTTCTGCGGCAAATGCCGTCTGAATGTTAAACTATGACGGATTTATTGCCTGCAGCTTTAGTTTGAAACTTTCCCACATATCAGGAGATAACATGACAAACTTCTTCAAAACCCTTTCCGCCGCCACACTCGCGCTTATTTTGGCGGCTTGCGGCGGTCAAAAAGACAGCGCGCCCGCAGCCTCTGCTGCCGCCTCTTCAGCCAATAACGGCGCGGAGAAAAAAGAAATCGTCTTCGGTACAACGGTCGGCGACTTCGGCGATATGGTCAAAGACCAAATCCAACCTGCGTTGGAGAAAAAAGGATACACCGTCAAATTGGTTGAATTTACCGACTATGTGCGCCCGAATCTGGCATTGGCGGAGGGCGAGTTGGACATCAACATCTTCCAACACAAACCCTATCTTGACGATTTCAAAAAAGAACACAATCTGGACATCACCGAAGCCTTCCAAGTGCCGACCGCGCCTTTGGGACTGTATCCGGGCAAGCTGAAATCGCTGGAAGAAGTCAAAGACGGCAGCACCGTATCCGCGCCCAACGACCCGTCCAACTTCGCACGCGCCTTGGTAATGCTGAACGAACTGGGTTGGATTAAACTCAAAGACGGCATCAATCCGCTGACTGCATCCAAAGCGGATATTGCCGAAAACCTGAAAAACATCAAAATCGTCGAGCTTGAAGCTGCGCAACTGCCGCGCAGCCGTGCCGACGTGGATTTTGCCGTCGTCAACGGCAACTACGCCATAAGCAGCGGCATGAAGCTGACCGAAGCCCTGTTCCAAGAGCCGAGCTTTGCTTATGTCAACTGGTCTGCCGTCAAGACTGCCGACAAAGACAGCCAATGGCTTAAAGACGTAACCGAGGCCTATAACTCCGACGCGTTCAAAGCCTACGCGCACAAACGCTTCGAGGGCTACAAATACCCTGCAGTATGGAATGAAGGCGCAGCCAAATAAGGCAGTCGTATAAGGAGCTGTTCATGCTATCCCAGAACAAATTACCGATGAAGTAGTTGATATGGTTACTAGAATCATCAATGAAATTGCTATTTGCTCTAAACGAATTGAAACAACTCTTGAAGTTACTCAAAAATTACTCTACAAACGTTTTCCTGTTCAAATTCTGATTGGAAAAATTGGAAAAAAACGATTAGGCAAATTGCTATCTAAATGGTTTGAAAGTATTTACAGGAATTTTGCCACTCGCGCGTGTACAAATACTGCTGCCGCTCGTTAGCGCTCACCTGTTACAATCGCCCTAATGGGATTGTAGAATTTATCCCTACGCAAATTCTGCGTAGGGATTTTTTGAATTATTTTATTGAAGAAACAAAATGGAACTATGGAAAGCTATTTGGCACACTGTCTTTGATTTTTTTAGTGAACTTTTTGATGAAAAACCGTGGCAAGAGAAAGATACAAAAAGTAAATTAAAAATACTAGGTGCATTATTGCTAGGTGCTATATTAACTTTTATCTTTTATATTTTATATTTTATAAAAGCCCCCGCTAACAAGCAGGGGCTTTAAATTTGAGTAAGTGCAACCTTGGGTAAACAATGATGCCGTCTGAACCGTATCCGTGTTCAGACGGCATTTTTGTCCTTTAATCCGCCATTCCCTGCCATTCCGCCGAATCCGGCGTATCGATTCCGAAAAGCGACAAAGCGTGTGCAACACTGTGTGTAACAATATCGTCTGCAGTTTGCGGTTTGCGGTACATCGCAGGAACAGGGGGAAACACCACGCCGCCCATTTCCGTTACCCGCTTCATATTGTCCAAATGGGCAAGGTTCAGCGGCGTTTCGCGTACCATCAGCACCAGCCGCCGCCTTTCCTTCAAAACCACATCCGCCGCACGCGTCAAGAGGTTGTCGCCGAAACCGTGGGCGACCGAGGCAAGCGTCCGCATCGAACAGGGTGCAACCAGCATCCCGTCCGTTTTAAACGTACCGCTGGCAATGCACGCCCCGATATTGCCGATCGGATGCACGAAGTCGGCCAAGGCATATACTTCATCTCTCGCATAAGCCGTTTCCGAAGCGCGCGCCATCTCCGCACCTTTCGATACCACAAGGTGCGTTTCGACATCTTGCGTAAGCAGAAGCCGCAATGCCTTAATGCCGTAAGCAAAGCCGCTTGCCCCGCTGATGCCGACAATCAACCGTCGAGTCATCATCCGCCTTTCCGTTATGCCGCTGGCAGCGGCAAAGCGGTTATTATAGTGAAAAAAACGATTCGAGATAAACACGGATACAAATTGTCGGCAACACTCAATATCCGATAAAATACCGACTTTATCATTACATTTGAACACGTAAGGGAGAAAGGCATGGCGAAAGTAAAAGGCGGATTGGGGCGCGGTTTGGATTCGCTGCTCGCTAACGGTGCAGACAACAGCAGCGGCGACCGATTGACCACGGTTGCGGTTAAAGATATCCAGCCCGGCCGCTATCAGGCGCGTGTTCAAATCGATGACGAAGCCTTGCAGGAGCTGGCGGATTCGATTAAGGCGCAAGGCGTGATACAGCCCGTCATTGTGCGGGAACACGGTTTGTCCCGGTACGAACTGATTGCAGGGGAGCGGCGATGGCGCGCCTCCCAGCTTGCTGGCCTGACCGAAATCCCTGTCGTTATCAAGACTATCAGCGACGAAACTGCACTGGCCATGGGGTTGATAGAAAACCTTCAGCGAGAGAATCTCAACCCTATCGAAGAAGCGCAGGGGTTGAAACGTCTTGCCGACGAGTTCGGACTGACCCACGAAACCATCGCAAAAGCCGTCGGTAAAAGCCGCAGCGCCATTTCCAACAGCCTGCGCCTTTTAAGCCTGCCCGAACCCGTGCAGGAAATGCTTTACCAACGCCGCCTCGAAATGGGACACGCCCGCGCACTGCTGACCCTGCCCGTCGTAGAACAGCTCGAGTTGGCGCAAAAGGCTGTCAAAAACGGCTGGTCGGTGCGCGAAGTCGAACGCCGCAGCCAAGTCGCCCTTCAAAACAAACGTTCCGAGTCCAAAAAAACTGCCGCCGCAGATATCGGCCGCCTGAATGATTTGCTGACTGAAAAACTGGGTGTCAACGCTGAAGTCAAAACCGTTAACCACAAAAAAGGCAGGATTGTCCTGCATTTCGACACGCCCGAAACCTTCGACCACATTTTGAAGCAGTTGGGCATAGATTACCGGCCTTAATTTTGCGGGATATGCCGTCTGAAACATAAAACGTAAAGAAATTCGGACAAACTTTCCAATAATCTGTAATTATATGTAATGTGTGTTAGAATAACACCTGCTGCCGTTATTCAGGCGGCGGGCGCGGCGGATTGGGATACGTTGTTTCACAAAGATTAACTGTCGCTTGACGTAATAAGGCTTCTAAATTATATTAGCCGCGCCTCAAATCCGAGGCGGAAACATTCCCTTTATGAAGCAGATTATCGTCCTACAATCCGCCGTATTGTCCATATGCGCCGCAGTTGCCTTTGCCGTATGGGGTTTTGCCGGACTCCTTTCGGCGGTCGGGGGCGGTTTGTCCTATCTGCTTCCCACGTTTGTTGCAGTTTTACTTTTAAAACTTTTCAGGGGAAACCCCTTCCTGCAAAGCAGGATGTTTGTCTTCGGAGAGATTTTAAAAGTAGTGCTGTCGCTGTTGTCCATGCTCGCCGTATTTGCAATATGGCATCAATCGCTGGTGTTCGCCCCGTTTCTAATGGGGCTGCTCGGTGTCAGCCATCTGGTTTTTTTAGTATTGTTGAGAGTGAAAGATTATGGCAGGTGAAACCATTACCGCTGCCGACTACATCAAGCACCACTTGCAGAGCTTGACCAGTTTGTCGGATGTTACTCAGGGTCAGGGACTGAAAAACATTGCTGATTTTTCGTTTATTAACCTTGATGCCGTCTTTTTTGCCGTCCTGTTGGGCGTAATCGGCAGCTTCCTGTTGTGGCGCGGTGCAAAAAAAGCAACAGCAGGCGTTCCCGGACGTTTCCAGGCTGCAGTGGAAATCTTGTTCGAGTTTGTGGACGATATGTGTAAGAGCATCATCCACAATGAACAGTCTAGAAAAGCCATCGCCCCTTTGGGTTTGACGCTGTTTGTCTGGATTTTCCTGATGAACGCGATGGATATGCTGCCGGTCGATTTGCTGCCGATGGTATGGCAGGGCATTACCGGTAACCATCACGCCCTGCTGCGCGTCGTGCCGACTGCCGATTTGAACACCACTTTGGCACTCGCTGTCGGCGTGTTGCTGATTTGTATCTATTACAACATCAAAATCAAAGGATTGGGCGGCTGGTTTCACGAGTTGTTCAGCGCGCCTTTCGGTGCAAAACTCGCACCTGCGAACTTCCTGCTGAATTTGGTCGAGTTTCTTTCTAAAACCGTATCACACGGTATGCGGTTGTTCGGCAATATGTATGCGGGCGAATTGGTATTCTTGCTGATAGCCTTGCTTGGCGGTGCTTGGGCAGCTTCCGGCAGCGTCGAAGTAATGGATCCGATTCTGTTTGTATTCCACATTATTGCCGGTTTGGCATGGGCGATTTTCCATATTTTGGTAATTACCCTGCAGGCGTTTATTTTCATGGCGTTGGCGTTTGTCTATATCGGACAGGCACATGATGCGCACTGATTTTCCTAAGTAGTTTGTTTTTTGTAGTTTAACCTTTGTTTCTTTAAGGAGTTTAAAATGGGTTTGATTGCTATCGCATGTGGTTTGATCGTTGCATTGGGCGCACTGGGTGCCTCTATCGGTATCGCAATGGTTGGTTCTAAATATTTGGAGTCTTCTGCTCGCCAACCTGAACTGATCGGTCCGCTGCAAACCAAACTGTTCTTGATCGCTGGTCTGATTGATGCGGCATTCTTGATCGGTGTGGCTATTGCCCTGTTGTTCGCCTTCGTTAACCCGTTTGGTGCTGCGTAATCAAGACGGAGAAATCCGTTCAGATACAGGCTTACCGTCTGTTTGATTAACCCAGATACGAAGGTTAAGTAACGTGAATATTAATGCAACCTTATTTGCTCAAGTCCTAGTTTTCTTTGGCTTGGTTTGGTTTACGATGAAATTCGTATGGCCTCCGATTGCCAAAGCATTGGATGAGCGTGCCGCAAAAATCGCTGAAGGCTTGGCAGCTGCCGAGCGTGGTAAAAGCGATTTCGAGCAGGCAGAGAAAAAAGTTGCAGAACTCTTGGCAGAAGGGCGTCATCAGGTAACCGAAATGGTTGCCAACGCCGAAAAACGTGCCGCCAAAATTGTCGAAGAAGCCAAAGAACAGGCTTCTTCCGAGGTGGCGCGCATTGCAGCTCAGGCAAAGGCCGATGTGGAGCAGGAATTGTTCCGCGCACGCGAATCCCTGCGCGAGCAGGTTGCCGTGTTGGCTGTCAAAGGTGCCGAATCTATTTTGCGCAGCGAAGTCGATGCTTCCAAACACGCAAAACTGCTCGATACCCTGAAACAGGAGCTGTAATCTTATGGCAGAGTTCGCAACGATTGCCAGACCTTATGCAAAGGCATTGTTCGGTTTGGCTCAGGAAAAAAACCAAATTGAGTCTTGGTTGGGCGGACTGGAAAAACTTGCGGCGGTTGTTCAGGAAGGGAAGGTGGCTTCATTGATTGACCGTCCTGAAACGAATGCTTCAGAAAAAGCAGATATCCTCATCGATTTGGTCGGTTTGAAAGACAAGGAGTTGAAAAACTTTGTTATCGTCTTGGCCGGGCAGAAACGTTTGTCGGTATTGCCGGAAGTATATGCTCAATATCAAGACTTGACCTTATCATTCAACCATATCAAATCTGCCGTCATTTACAGTGCCTATCCGTTGACCGACAAACAGGTTGGCGAGTTGGCGCAAATGCTGAATAAGCGTTTCGACAGCGAGCTGAAAATCTCTGTCGAAATCGAACCGGAGCTGATTGGCGGCATAAAAGTTGAAGTGGGAGATCAGGTTTTGGATTTGTCTGTACAAGGCAAACTGAGTGCCTTGTACACGACTATGACGAATTAGGAGAGTTTTCATGCAGCTTAATCCTGCTGAAATTAGCGATCTGATTAAAGCCAAGATCGAAAATCTGTCTGTAAATGCCGAAGTGCGTACCCGTGGTACGGTGATTTCGGTAACTGACGGTATCGTTCGCATCCATGGTTTGTCAGATGCAATGCAAGGTGAGATGCTCGAATTCCCGGGCAACACGTTCGGCTTGGCGATGAACCTGGAGCGCGACTCCGTCGGTGCCGTAGTGTTGGGCGAGTACGAACATATTAAAGAAGGCGATACAGTTACCTGTACCGGCCGTATTTTAGAAGTGCCGGTCGGACGCGAACTGGTCGGGCGCGTCGTTGATGCATTGGGTCGGCCTATCGACGGTAAAGGCCCGATTAATACAACTTTGACTGCACCAATTGAAAAAATCGCACCGGGCGTAATTGCGCGCAAATCGGTTGACCAGCCGATGCAAACCGGTCTGAAGGCGATTGACTCTATGGTTCCTGTCGGTCGTGGCCAACGTGAGTTGATCATTGGTGACCGTCAAACCGGTAAAACAGCCGTAGCACTGGATGCCATCGTTAACCAAAAAGGTACAGGCGTTATCTGTATTTATGTGGCTATCGGTCAAAAAGCATCTTCTATTGCCAACGTAGTACGCAAATTGGAAGAGCATGGCGCGATGGAACATACTATCGTGGTTGCCGCAACTGCTTCTGAAGCCGCTGCACTGCAATACATCGCTCCTTACTCCGGTTGTACCATGGGTGAATTCTTCCGTGACCGCGGTGAAGATGCATTGATTGTGTATGATGACTTGTCTAAACAAGCCGTTGCATACCGTCAAATTTCCCTGCTTTTGCGCCGTCCGCCTGGCCGCGAAGCCTATCCCGGCGATGTGTTCTACCTGCACTCCCGTCTGTTGGAACGTGCGGCACGTGTCAATGAACACGAAGTGGAGAAATTGACCAACGGCGAAGTAAAAGGCAAAACCGGTTCTCTGACCGCGTTGCCGATTATCGAAACCCAAGCGGGCGACGTATCTGCTTTCGTTCCAACTAACGTCATTTCGATTACCGACGGTCAGATCTTCTTGGAAACCGACCTCTTCAACGCCGGTATCCGTCCTGCAATCAATGCCGGTATTTCCGTATCGCGCGTAGGTGGTGCAGCACAAACCAAAGTCATCAAAAAACTGGGTGGCGGTATCCGTTTGGCGTTGGCACAGTACCGTGAATTGGCAGCGTTCTCGCAATTTGCTTCCGATTTGGACGAAGCAACACGCAAACAGTTGCAACACGGTGAAGTGGTTACTGAATTGATGAAACAAAAACAATTCAGCACATTGAACACTGCCGAAATGGCATTGACTTTGTGGGCGATCAACAACGGTTCTTACGCAGATGTTCCGGTATCCAAAGCCTTGGCTTTCGAAGCAGAATTTCTGAGTTTCGTACGTACGCAACATCCTGAGGTTCTGGAAGCGATTAATGCATCAGGCGCAATGTCTGACGAAAGCGAAAAAGCATTGACCGAAGCCATGAAATCTTTCAAATCTTCTTACGCTTACCAAGCATAAGTATTGAGATGAAAGGAGTCTGAAATGGCAGTCGGAAAAGAGATTCTCACCAAAATCCGTAGTGTTCAAAATACTCAAAAGATCACTAAAGCGATGCAAATGGTGTCGACCTCTAAAATGCGGAAGACTCAAGACCGGATGCGCTTAGCGCGTCCGTACGCCGAAAAAGTGCGTACAGTGATGAGCCATCTTGCACAGACTAATGCCGATCATGGTATCAAACTGTTGGAGCCGCACCGCGAAGTGCGTCGTGCCGGTTTCATCTTGATTACCTCGGATAAAGGTTTGTGCGGTGGCTTGAACGCAAACGTACTGAAAAAGTTTTTGGCGCAAGTTCAAGAGTATCAGGAACAAGGCATCGAAGTCGAAGTCGTGTGCCTGGGTAGCAAAGGTTTGGCTGCATGCCAAAGCATCGGTTTGAACGTTATTGCCAGCGCAACCAATTTGGGCGACACCCCAAAAATGGAGGCGTTGCTTGGCTCTTTGACCGAAATCTTCCAACGTTATGAGAAGCATGAATTAGACCGTATCCATATGGTTTACTCACGTTTTGTCAATACAATGCGCCAAGAGCCGCGTATGGAAGTGTTGCTGCCTATCGGTGAAAACGTTATTGACGACGGAACAGGTCATTCTTCATTTACTTGGGAATATCTCTACGAGCCGAGTCCTATCGCCGTATTGGAATATTTGGTTCGCCGCTATTTAGAGTCTGTGGTTTATCAGGCATTGAGCGACAACATGGCATCCGAACAAGCCGCGCGTATGGTAGCGATGAAAGCCGCGACCGACAACGCAGGCAATGCCATCAAAGAATTGCGCTTGGTGTACAACAAATCGCGTCAAGCCGCGATTACCACAGAATTGTCAGAAATTGTAGCAGGTGCAGCGGCAGTTTAATGCCGTCTGAAGCCTGAACAGGAAATTAGGATACGATAATGAGCCAAGGCAAAATCGTACAAGTTATTGGTGCGGTGGTTGACGTGGAATTTCCACGCGACGCTATCCCGCATGTTTACGATGCCCTGAAATTGGACGAGAACGGTCTGACTCTGGAAGTTCAACAGCTTCTGGGTGACGGCGTTGTCCGTACTATTGCAATGGGTAGTTCAGACGGCCTGAAACGCGGCATGTCTGTAAGCAATACTGGTGCGCCAATCACTGTGCCGGTAGGTAAAGGTACTTTGGGTCGTATTGTCGACGTATTGGGTACGCCTGTTGATGAAGCAGGTCCGATCGATACCGACAAGAGCCGTGCCATTCACCAAACTGCTCCGAAATTCGACGAGTTGTCTGCAACTACCGAATTGTTGGAAACCGGTATTAAAGTGATCGACTTGCTGTGTCCGTTTGCTAAAGGCGGTAAAGTAGGTCTGTTCGGTGGTGCCGGTGTAGGCAAAACCGTGAACATGATGGAATTGATCAACAACATCGCCAAAGCGCACAGCGGTCTGTCCGTGTTCGCAGGTGTGGGTGAACGTACCCGTGAAGGTAACGACTTCTACCACGAGATGAAAGATTCCAACGTATTGGATAAAGTAGCCATGGTGTATGGCCAAATGAACGAACCTCCAGGCAACCGTCTGCGCGTTGCTTTGACCGGTTTGACTATGGCCGAATACTTCCGTGACGAAAAAGATGAAAACGGTAAAGGCCGCGACGTATTGTTCTTCGTCGACAACATCTATCGTTACACTCTGGCCGGTACCGAAGTATCCGCACTGTTGGGCCGTATGCCGTCTGCAGTGGGCTACCAACCGACATTGGCTGAAGAAATGGGTCGTTTGCAAGAGCGTATTACCTCTACCCAAACCGGTTCCATTACTTCCATCCAAGCCGTATATGTACCTGCGGATGACTTGACTGACCCGTCTCCAGCGACAACTTTCGCACACTTGGATGCTACCGTCGTACTGAGCCGTGATATTGCCTCTTTGGGTATTTACCCGGCAGTTGACCCGCTTGATTCTACTTCACGCCAATTGGATCCGATGGTATTGGGTCAAGAGCACTACGACGTAGCGCGCGGTGTGCAGTCCACTCTGCAAAAATACAAAGAATTGCGCGACATTATCGCCATTCTGGGTATGGACGAATTGTCTGACGAAGACAAACTGACTGTAATGCGTGCCCGTAAAATCCAACGCTTCTTGTCTCAACCGTTCCACGTTGCCGAAGTGTTTACAGGTTCTCCCGGCAAATATGTCGCCCTGCGCGATACCATTGCCGGCTTCAAAGCCATCTTGAACGGCGAATACGACCACCTGCCCGAACAGGCATTCTACATGGTCGGCAGCATCGAAGAAGCGGTAGAGAAAGCGAAAACCTTAAACTAAGGAGGTCGGCATGAGCGTCATGCAAGTTGAAGTGGTCAGTAGCGAGCAAAACATCTATTCGGGCGAAGCCGGCTTTGTAGTGGTTCCGACCGTTCAAGGTGAGCTTGGTATTTACCCGCGACACGAGCCGATTATGAGTTTGGTGCGGCCGGGAGCTTTGCGTTTGACTGTTCCCGGCGAGGATAAAGAGGTTTTGGTTGCTGTTTCCGGTGGTGTTTTGGAAGTACAGCCTGATAAAGTAACTGTCTTGGCGGATGTTGCCGTCCGCAGTGCAGAAATGGATCGGGCGCGTGCCGAAGAAGCGAAAAAAGCTGCCGAAGCCGGCATCTCTCAAGCCAAAGACAACAAGGATTTGGCGGAGGCGCACAAGGCATTGGCTGCCGCAATTGCACAGCTCAAGACTTTGGACTATATCCGTTCGCACAAAAAATAAAACTTGTGTGGTTTGGGAAAGCACGGTCGTTTGGCCGTGCTTTTTATTTTCCGGATTTAAATTAAAAAATTATCCATCCCCTGGTTTCAAATCAGGCTGTCTTCGAGATAAATCTATTCAAGCGGCTATGGAAACAGTAAAATAAAACCTTTATTTTATCGAACAATAAGCCATGCTTACCTTCCAACAAATCATCTTCAAGCTGCAAACATTCTGGGCAGACAAAGGCTGCACCGTCATCCAACCTTTCGATATGGAAGTCGGCGCCGGCACTTCCCACCCCGCCACCTGCTTGCGCGCGCTCGGTCCCGAGCCTTGGTTTGCCGCCTACGTCCAACCCAGCCGACGCCCTAAAGACGGCCGCTACGGCGACAACCCCAACCGCCTGCAACACTATTATCAATTCCAAGTCGCCCTCAAACCCGCCCCCGCCAATATCCAAGACCTCTATCTTGATTCTCTGCGCGAATTGGGCATCGACCCCAAAGTGCACGATATCCGCTTTGTCGAAGACGACTGGGAAAACCCCACCCTCGGCGCGTGGGGTTTAGGCTGGGAAGTCTGGCTCAACGGCATGGAAGTAACCCAGTTTACCTATTTCCAACAAGTCGGCGGCATCGACTGCACGCCCGTACTCGGCGAAATCACCTACGGCATCGAACGCTTGGCGATGTACCTGCAAGGCGTGGAAAACGTCTATGACCTCGTTTGGGCAAAAACGCCGGACGGCAACACCGTAAGCTACGGCGACGTGTACCACCAAAACGAAGTCGAACAATCCACCTACAACTTCGAATACAGCGATGCCGACTGGCTCTTGCGCCAGTTCAACGACTACGAAGCGCAAGCCAAACGCCTGCTCGCCGTTGAAGGAGCAAGCCTCGCCCTGCCTGCCTACGAGCTGGTCCTCAAAGCGGGGCATACGTTCAACCTTTTAGACGCACGCGGCGCGATTTCCGTTACCGAGCGGGCAACTTATATTGGACGTATTCGTGCATTGAGCCGCGCCGTGGCGCAAAAATATGTCGAAAGCCGCGAAAAACTGGGCTTTCCCTTAATGAAGGCAAACGCCGCCTAAGGGGCAGGCGATTTTTTACGTTCGGGCGGCACGATATGGCAGCCGTCCGTAACCCATTATATATTTTAGGAAACTTATGCCTGTCTATTTCCGCACCCCAAGCAGGAAACGCCTGCACAAAATGAACCGCCGCCAGCATAAAAAGCTACATTTGGGCGAGTTTCAAACATTGATTTTCGGCGTTCAAGGCAGTTTGCACCAAGCTGAGGACGATGCCGAAGCGTTCGGCCGCTTTATGGACGAGCTGATTGCGTATCTTGCGGTAAACGGCTTAGAAATGGCGGGCGGGGGCGATTGCGGCGATTTTTCGTGCCTGTTTCAAAAATCCGGCACCAGAAGCTTGGGCGAAACCGAGAAAAAAGCCATTATCTCTTGGCTGGCAGGTCGCGAAGATGTCGCCACTTTGTACGCCACCCCGCTGGTTGACGGTTTTTACGGGGATGACGGCTGGGAAAGTTACAGCGAAACCTATAAACAGGCAGATTAACCAAATTCAAAGAAAGCCGAATGATGACCCAAACCCTTTTAATCGAACTCCTTACCGAAGAACTTCCGCCCAAAGCCCTTAATAATCTGGGCAACCATTTTGCCGCCGCCGTTGCCGAAGGCTTGGAAAAAGCGCAACTGGTTGACGGCGCAGCCGAACTTACCGCCTACGCTTCTCCGCGCCGTTTGGCGGTTCAAGTCAAAAACGTCAAAGCCGTTCAAGCCGACCAAAAAATCGTGAAAAAAGGCCCTGCCGTGGCGAATGCCATGAAAGACGGTGCGCCGACCAAGGCTTTGGAAGGTTTCGCACGCGGTGCGGGGGCGAAAATCGAAGATTTGACCATCGTCCACGACGGCAAACAGGATGTGTACGCCTATGAATACGTCCAAACCGGCAAACCGTTGGGCGAGCTTTTGGAAGACATTATCAATCAAGCGGTTAAGAAACTGCCGATTCCGAAAGTGATGCGTTGGGGCAGCAGCACGTTTACCTTCGTGCGTCCTGTACATAGTCTGATTGTGCTGCACGGCGGCGACATTGTGAACGTCAGCATTTTGGGTTTGCAAAGCGGCAACAAAACTTTGGGACACCGTTTCCTTTCCAGCGGCGAAATCACCATTGAAAACGCCGACAGCTACGCCGAACAAATGCGTGAGCAAGGCAAAGTCGTCGCTTCGTTTGCCGAGCGCAAAGCCGCGATTCAGACGGCATTGGAAGGGCAGGCACGCCGTCTGAACGCCACCGTTGCCGCCGATGAGGCTCTGTTGGACGAAGTAACCGCGCTGGTCGAATGGCCTGTTGTTTTGGAAGCCGGTTTTGAAGAACACTTCCTCGCCGTGCCGCAGGAATGCCTGATTCTGACGATGCAGCAAAACCAAAAATACTTCCCGCTGCTCGACCAAAACGGCAAGCTGATGAACCGCTTCCTGCTGGTTTCCAACCTGCAAACCGAAGACCCGTCGCACATCATCCGAGGCAACGAACGCGTCTTGCGCGCGCGCCTGTCTGATGCCGAGTTCTTCTACAAACAAGACCAAAAAGCGACCTTGGAAAGCCGCCTGCCCAAGCTGGTAAACGTGGTGTACCACAACAAAATCGGTTCGCAAGCCGAGCGCATCGAACGCCTGCAAAGCATCGCCGCCCACATTGCCAAAGCATTGGGTGCGGATGCCGCCGCAGCCGAACGCGCCGCACGTTTGGCGAAAGCCGACTTGGTAACCGAAATGGTCGGCGAGTTCCCCGAACTGCAAGGCACGATGGGCAAATACTATGCCCGTTTGGACGGCGAAACCGAAGAAATCGCTGAAGCCATCGAGCAACACTATCAGCCGCGTTTTGCCGGCGACAAGCTGCCCGAAAGCAAAATTGCCGCCGCCGTGGCACTGGCGGACAAGCTGGAAACCCTGGTCGGCATTTGGGGCATTGGTCTGATTCCGACCGGCGACAAAGACCCATACGCCCTGCGCCGCGCCGCCTTGGGTATTTTGCGGATGCTGATGCAGTACGGTTTGGACGTAAACGAACTGATTCAGACGGCATTCGACAGCTTCCCCAAAGGTTTGCTCAACGAGAAAACGCCGTCTGAAACCGCCGACTTTATGCAGGCGCGCCTTGCCGTGTTGCTGCAAAACGATTATCCGCAAGACATCGTCGCCGCCGTACTTGCCAAGCAGCCGCGCCGTTTGGACGATTTGACCGCCAAATTGCAGGCTGTTGCCGCGTTCAAACAACTGCCTGAAGCCGCCGCGCTCGCCGCCGCCAATAAACGCGTGCAAAACCTGCTGAAAAAAGCCGATGCCGAGTTGGGCGCGGTTAACGAAAGCCTGTTGCAACAGGACGAAGAAAAAGCCCTCTTTGCCGCTGCGCAAGGCTTGCAGCCGAAAATCGCCGCCGCCGTCGCCGAAGGCAATTTCCAAACCGCCTTGTCCGAACTGGCTTCCGTCAAACCGCAAGTCGATGCCTTCTTCGACGGCGTGATGGTGATGGCGGAAGATGCCGCCGTAAAACAAAACCGCCTGAACCTGTTGAACCGCTTGGCAGAACAAATGAACGCGGTGGCCGACATCGCGCTTTTGGGTGAGTAACCGTTGTACAGTCCAAATGCCGTCTGAAGCCTTCAGACGGCATCGGACGTATCGGAAAGGGGGAACGGATTGCAACCTTTAGTCAGCGTATTGATTTGCGCCTACAACGTAGAAAAATATTTCGCCCAATCATTAGCCGCCGTCGTGAATCAGACTTGGCGCAACTTGGAGATTTTGATTGTCGATGACGGCTCGACAGACGGCACACTTGCCATTGCCAAGGATTTTCAAAAGCGGGACAGCCGTATCAAAATCCTTGCACAAGCTCAAAATTCCGGCCTGATTCCCTCTTTAAACATCGGGCTGGACGAATTGGCAAAGTCGGGGGGGGGGGAATATATTGCGCGCACCGATGCAGACGATATTGCCGCCCCCGACTGGATTGAGAAAATCGTGGGCGAGATGGAAAAAGACCGCAGCATCATTGCGATGGGTGCGTGGCTGGAAGTTTTGTCGGAAGAAAAGGACGGCAACCGGCTGGCGCGGCACCACAGACACGGTGCAATTTGGGACAAACCGACTCGGCATGAAGACATTGTCGCCGTTTTTCCTTTCGGCAACCCTATACACAACAACACCATGATTATGAGGCGCAGTGTCATTGACGGCGGTTTGCGTTACAACACCGAGCGGGATTGGGCGGAAGATTACCAATTTTGGTACGATGTCAGCAAATTGGGCAGGCTGGCTTATTATCCCGAAGCCTTGGTCAAATACCGCCTTCACGCCAATCAGGTTTCATCCAAACACAGCGTCCGCCAACACGAAATCGCGCAGGGCATCCAAAAAACCGCCAGAAACGATTTCTTGCAGTCTATGGGTTTTAAAATCAGGTTTGATAGTCTTGAATACCGCCAAACAAAAGCAGCGGCGTATGAACTGCTGGAGAAGGATTTGCCTGAAGAAGATTTTGAACGCGCCCGCCGGTTTTTGTATCAATGTTTCAAACGGACGGACACGCCGCCCGCCGGCGCGTGGCTGGATTTCGCGGCAGACGGCAGGATGCGGCGGCTGTTTACCTTGAGGCAATACTTCAGCATTTTGCACCGGCTGATTAAAAACCGCCGGCAGGCGCGGTCGGATTCGGCAGGGAAAGAACAGGAGATTTAATGCAAAACCACGTTATCAGCCTAAGTTCCGCCGCAGAACGCAGGGCGCACATTGCCGCAACTTTCGGCGCGCACGGCATCCCGTTTCAGTTTTTTGATGCACTGATGCCGTCTGAAAGGCTGGAACAGGCGATGGCGGAACTCGTCCCCGGTTTGTCGGCGCACCCCTATTTGAGCGGAGTGGAAAAAGCCTGCTTTATGAGCCACGCCGTATTGTGGAAACAGGCGTTGGACGAAAGCTTACCGTATATCGCCGTATTTGAAGACGACGTTTTACTCGGCGAAGGCGCGGAGCAGTTCCTTGCCGAAGACGCTTGGCTGGAAGAACGCTTTGACCCCGATTCCGCCTTTGTCGTCCGCTTGGAAACGATGTTTATGCACGTCCTGACCTCGCCCTCCGGCGTGGCGGACTACTGCGGGCGTGCCTTCCCGCTGTTGGAAAGCGAACACTGGGGGACGGCGGGCTATATCATTTCCCGAAAGGCAATGCATTTTTTCTTGGACAGGTTTGCAGCCCTGCCGTCTGAAGGGCTGCACCCCGTCGATTGGATGATGTTCGGCAACCCTGACGACAGGGAAAGGATACCGGTTTTCCAGCTCAATCCCGCCTTGTGCGCCCAAGAGCTGCATTATGCCAAGTTTCACGACCAAAACAGCGCATTGGGCAGCCTGATCGAACACGACCGCTGCCTGAACCGCAAACAGCAAAGGCGCGATTCCCCCGCCAACACATTCAAACACCGCCTGATCCGCGCCTTGACCAAAATCAGCAGGGAAAGGGAAAAACGCCGGCAAAGGCGCGAACAGTTAATCGGCAAAATCATTGTGCCTTTCCAATAAGAGGAGAAAAGATGGACATCGTATTTGCGGCAGACGACAACTATGCCGCCTACCTTTGCGTTGCGGCAAAAAGCGTGGAAGCGGCCCATCCCGATACGGAAATCAGGTTTTACGTTCTCGATGCCGGCATCAGTGAGGCAAACCGGGCGGCGGTTGCCGCCAATTTGCGGGGGGGGGTAATATCCGCTTTATAGACGTAAACCCCGAAGATTTCGCCGGCTTCCCCTTAAACATCAGGCACATTTCCATTACGACTTATGCCCGCCTGAAATTGGGCGAATACATTGCCGATTGCGACAAAGTCCTGTATCTGGATACGGACGTATTGGTCAGGGACAGCCTGAAGCCCTTATGGGATACCGATTTGGGCGATAACTGGGTCGGCGCGTGCATCGATTTGTTTGTCGAAAGGCAGGAAGGCTACAAACAAAAAATCGGTATGGCGGACGGCGAATATTATTTCAATGCCGGCGTATTGCTGATCAACCTGAAAAAGTGGCGGCAGCACGATATTTTCAAAATGTCCTGCGAATGGGTGGAACAATACAAGGACGTGATGCAATATCAAGATCAGGACATTTTGAACGGGCTGTTTAAAGGCGGGGTGTGTTATGCGAACAGCCGTTTCAACTTTATGCCGACCAATTATGCCTTTATGGCGAACAGGTTTGCGTCCCGCCATACCGACCCGCTTTACCGCGACCGGACCAATACGGCGATGCCCGTCGCCGTCAGCCATTATTGCGGCCCGGCAAAGCCGTGGCACAGGGACTGTACCGCTTGGGGTGCGGAACGTTTCACAGAGTTGGCGGGCAGCCTGACAACCGTTCCCGAAGAATGGCGCGGCAAACTTGCCGTCCCGCCCGTGAAGCGTATGTTTCAAAGATGGCGCAGAAAGCTGTCTGCCAGATTCTTACGCAAGATTTATTGACGGGGCACGCCGTCTGAAGCCTTCAGACGGCATCGGACGTATCGGAAAGGGGAACGGATTGCAACCTTTAGTCAGCGTATTGATTTGCGCCTACAACGCAGAAAAATATTTCGCCCAATCGCTGTCCGCCGTAGTGGGGCAGACTTGGCGCAACTTGGATATTTTAATCGTCGATGACGGCTCGACGGACGGCACGCTTGCCATCGCTCGGCGTTTCCAAGAACAGGACGGCAGGATCAGGATAATTTCCAATCCCCGCAATTTGGGCTTTATCGCCTCTTTAAACATCGGGCTGGACGAACTGGCAAAATCGGGCGGCAGGTATATTGCGCGCACCGATGCCGACGATATTGCCGCCCCCGGCTGGATTGAGAAAATCGTGGGCGAGATGGAAAAAGACCGCAGCATCATCGCAATGGGCGCGTGGCTGGAAGTTTTGTCGGAAGAAAACAATAAAAGCGTGCTTGCCGCCATTGCCCGAAACGGCGAAATTTGGAAAAACCCCCTGACCCATCAGGAAATCGTGTCTGCCTTTCCCTTCCGCAACCCCATACACAACAACACGATGATTATGCGGCGCAGCGTCATTGACGGCGGTTTGCGGTTCGACCCCGCCTATATCCACGCCGAAGACTATAAGTTTTGGTACGAAGCCGGCAAACTGGGCAGGCTGGCGAATTATCCCGAAGCCTTGGTCAAATACCGCTTCCATCAAGACCAGACCTCTTCCAAACACAACCTGCAACAGCGCAGGACGGCGTAAGAAATCAGGGCGGGGTATTGGAAGGCGGCAGGCATAGCCGTCGGGGCGGACTGCCTGAATTACGGGCTTTTGAAATCAACGGCATATGCGTTGCACGAAAAAGCCTTGTCCGGACAGGATATCGGATGCCTCCGCCTGTTCCTGTACGAATATTTCTTGTCGTTGGAAAAGTATTCTTTGATTGATTTACTGGATTTTTTGACAGACCGCGTGATGAGGAAGCTGTTTGCCGCACCGCAATATAGGAAAATCCTGAAAAAAATGTTACGCCCTTGGAAATACCGGGGCTATTGAAACCGAACAGGGAAAATCATGCAAAACCACGTTATCAGCCTAAGTTCCGCCGCAGAACGCAGGGCGCACATTGCCGATACCTTCGGCAGGCACGGCATCCCGTTTCAGTTTTTCGACGCACTGATGCCGTCTGAAAGGCTGGAACAGGCGATGGCGGAACTCGTCCCCGGCTTGTCGGCGCACCCCTATTTGAGCGGAGTGGAAAAAGCCTGCTTTATGAGCCACGCCGTATTGTGGAAGCAGGCGTTGGACGAAGGTCTGCCCTATGTTGCCGTATTTGAGGATGATGTCCTGCTTGGCAAAGACGCAGAAAAGTTCCTTGCCGAAGATACCTGGTTGGAAGAGCGTTTTGATAAGGATTCTGCCTTTATTGTCCGTTTGGAAACGATGTTTATGCACGTCCTGACCTCGCCCTCCGGCGTGGCGGACTACTGCGGGCGCGCCTTCCCGCTGTTGGAAAGCGAACATTTTGGTATGGCGGGCTATATCATTTCCCGAAAGGCAATGCGTTTCTTCTTGGACAGGTTTGCCGTTTTGCCGTCTGAACGCCTGAAGGCGGTGGATTGGATGCTGTTCAGCAGTTTTCTCGACAAAGGGGGGATGACGGTTTGCCAACTGACCCCCGCCTTGTGCATCCAAAGCGAAACCCTGCCCAGCCAACTGAAAAACGGCAGGCAGGAATCGTACCGCAACCGCCGCTCCCCGAAGGTTTTGTTGAAACGCGCTTTGGGAAAAATCGGCAGGGAAATCGAAAGGGCGAGGGAACGGAAACGTCAGAAAAAATTGGAAAAACACCTTGGGCGGCACGTCGTCCCGTTTGAATAGGTTTTGGCCTTTCCTTATTTGGCGGGTGTGCGCTGTCCCTAAATTTATGTTGGGGAATCCGGTTTGTTCGGTTTCACTTGTTTTCGGGTAAGTCCTAATTCGTTATTCCCACGAAAACAGAAAACCAAAAACAGAAATCTAAAATTTCGTCATTCCCGCGCAGGCGGGAATCCAGTCCGTTCGGTTTTGCTTGTTTTAAGTTTCGGGTAACTTCCACTTCGTCATTCCCACGAAAGTGGGAATCCGGTTCGTTGAGTTTCAGTCATTTCCGATAAATCACCGCAATGTTAAATTTCTAGATTCCCGCTTTTGCGGGAATGACGGCGGAGAGGGTTTGTTGTTTCGGATAAATCCCTGTAGTTTTTCGTTTCTAGATTCCTGCCTGCGCGGGAATGACGTTATTTGAACCTACTATCTTAATCGGCTGCAAAATGCCGTCTGAACGGGTTTCAGACGGCATTTCTGTTTATGCGAAATCGCCCCAAAGCGTCTGCATGGCGGCGAGGGCGGCGAGGGCGGCGGTTTCGGTGCGCAGGATGCGTTTGCCCAATGTTACGGCTTGGAAGCCGGCATCAAATGCCTGTTGTTCTTCCTGTTCTGTCCAGCCGCCTTCAGGGCCGACCATAAAGACGATTGCGCCGGACGGGTGGCGGATGTCGCCGAGTTTGCGGGCGCGGTTGATGCTCATAATCAGCTTGGTGCTTTCAGACGGCATTTTGTCGAGTGCTTCACGGTAGCCGATGATGGGCAGTACGGGGGGAACGGTGTTCCTGCCGCTTTGTTCGCACGCGGAGATGACGATTTCCTGCCAGCGTGCGAGGCGTTTGGCGGCGCGTTCTCCGTCGAGGCGGACGATGCAGCGTTCGCTGATGACGGGCTGTATGGCGGTTACGCCGAGTTCGACGCTTTTTTGCAGGGTAAAGTCCATGCGATCGCCGGAGGAGATGGATTGGATGAGTGTGATGTTGAGCGGGGACTCGTTGTCGGTCGTGTCTTCGTGCAGGATTTCGGCCTCGGCGCGGCGTTTTTCCAAAACGGTCAGCCGTGCGGCATGTGCCTTGCCTTTGCCGTCGAAGAGGGTGATGTTTTCGTTGGGGCGGATGCGCAGGACGTTGAGGTGGCGGACGATGTTGTCGGGCAGGTTGACGGTTTGTCCGACGGAAAGGTTTTCGGGCAGGTAGAATCGGGGCATAGTTTTTGGCGGTTCGGACGGTTATAATCCGTCGCAGCGGCGTGATGGAAACGGACATTATACGTTCGCGCGCCGCAAGTTCAAAATATGAGGACAGTAGGAAGTGTTACACCGTTTGCAGAAAGTCGTGCGCCATATCGCGCAAACCGAAATTATGCCGCGTTTTTTGAATACGCCGTCTTGCCGTAAGGAAGACGGTTCGATGTTGAGCGAGGCGGACATTGCCGCGCAGACGGCTTTTGCTGCCGCGTTGCCGCTTCTGATCGATTGCCCGATGTTGGGCGAGGAAATGTCGCGGCAGGAACAGTCGGCTTTGTGGGAACAATATTCGGGGGAAAAGGGGCTGTGGATTGTCGATCCGATAGACGGGACGAACAATTTTGTCAACGGGCTGCCGCATTTTGCGGTGTCGGTGGCGTTTGTCCGCAACGGGCGTGCCGAATTGGGCGTAATCTACAATCCGGTCAGCGGCGAATGTTTTTATGCCGAACGCGGGCAGGGGGCGTTTTTAAACGGGACGCGCCTGCCTTTGCGTTTGGTGGACAAAAAGTTGAACGAGGCAATCGCGGGCGTGGAAATCAAATATCTGCGTTCGGGCAAACTGTCCAGCCGCATGAGTACGCTCGCGCCTTTTGGAACGATACGCAGTATGGGCAGCAGCACGCTGGACTGGTGTTATCTGGCGTGCGGGCGTTATGATGTTTATGTTCACGGTGGGCAGAAGCTGTGGGACTATGCTGCGGGTGCGTTGATTTTCGAGGAGGCGGGCGGCAGGCTGACGACTTTGGAAGGCGACGGGTTTTGGAGTGGTGAACACGTGTTCAAACGCTCGGTCGTCGCCGCGCTCGAACCGAAGCTGTTTGAACGCTGGGTCGGGTGGATACGGGAAAACCAGTAAGGTCAACGGGTTTTCAGGCTAATGGTTTGAATAAACGGGATTTGCCGCCTTCACGCGCCGTCCGGCATCCCGTGGGTTTGTGTTTTCCGTGAGGGGCAATGCGGGGGCGGTTTTGGATTGTGCGCCGGAACATCGGTTATATTTTCAAAATTAACGTTACTTAACATTTATACGGGTAAAATCCCTTCCGCTGATTACCGCTGCCGTTTCTCCCTTTTCGGCAGTGCAGCAAGTAAGACGTTTTCCCGCAATGTATTGACCATTCATACTTACCCTTGGTATGAATGGTTTTTTTTGCGCGTTGAAAATGCCGTCTGAACGTTCAGACGGCATTTTTATGCGACAGGTTTCAGATATTTGCCGCAGCAGGCTTTGAATTTCTTTTCAGAACCGCAAATGCAGGGCTGTTTCATGGTAGGCAGCGGAACAGTCGGATCGATGAAATACCATTGCTCCGCTATTTTCACGAATGCCGACAGCTCGTGATGCCCTGCTCGGTTTTCCCCATCTTGGAAGTAGGCTTTAAATTCGACTTGGGCGTGGTCTTTGCCGAGTATCTTGTGCGAGATGACGTTCAAGCCCAGCCATTCGGTTTCTCTGCTCCACTGCATCAGTTCGGCGGCATCGAGGAATGTTTGTTGCGCCGGAACGGTGGTGGCGATGATGTAGTCGATAAGGTGCAGCACATACGCGCTGTACCGCGAACGCATGAGGGCTTCGGCGGTGGGCGGCAGGATTCGGCGAAGGTGCAATGGGCGGCAGCAGCCGGCATAGCTTGTGCCTGAGCCGCAGGGGCAGGGCAGGTGGTGGTGTGTGTTCATTTTGTTTGGGAATGCAAATGCCGTCTGAAAAGGTTTCAGACGGCATGGTTAAAAAGTCTGTCCGTCAGGGCATCAACATGCCGCCGTTGACGTGCAGCGTTTGACCGGTAATGTATTTTGCCTGATCGGAAGCCAAGAACAAGACTGCATCGGCAATATCTTGTGCCTCCCCGAATTTGCCCAACGAAGTTTGCGCTTCAAAGGTTTTGCGGGTTTCTTCGGGCAGGGCGCGGGTCATGTCGGTGTCGATAAAGCCCGGGGCGACGCAGTTGACGGTAATGCCACGGCTGCCGACTTCGCGCGCCATGGATTTGGAGAAGCCGATTAAGCCTGCTTTTGCCGCGGCATAGTTGGTTTGACCGGCATTGCCCATTACGCCGACGACGGATGTGATGTTGATGATGCGGCCGGAACGTTGTTTCATCATACCGCGCAAGACGGCTTTGGAGGCGCGGAAGACGGATTTTAGGTTGACCTGCATGATGTCGTCCCACTCTTCTTCTTTCATGCGCATTAAGAGGTTGTCGCGGGTGATGCCGGCGTTGTTGACCAGAATATCCAGTTTGCCGAATGCTTTTTCGATGTCGGCAATCAGGTTTTCGACGGTTTCGGGTTCGGCGGAATTTAATACGCGACCTTCGCCGCCCCATTGCGCCAACCGCTCGCTAATCGCCGCCGCACCGCTCTCACTAGTCGCCGTACCGATGACTTTGGCACCGGCTGCCGCCAGTGTGTCGGCAATCGCCGCGCCGATACCGCGCGATGCGCCTGTTACCAATGCGACTTTGCCGCTTAAATTTTGTGTACTCATATTTTTTCCTTTTTTCCGATAACCAAAGGACTGTGCCGTATTGAACAGCACAGTCGGCCGTTTATTCCCATTCAATCGTGGCAGGCGGTTTGCCGCTCACATCGTAAACCACGCGGTTGATGCCTTTGACTTCGTTGATGATGCGGTTGGACACTTTGCCCAACAAGGAATACGGCAGTTCCGCCCAATGCGCGGTCATAAAGTCGCTGGTGATGACGGCGCGCAGCGCGACGACGTAGTCGTAAGTGCGTCCGTCGCCCATCACGCCGACGGATTTGACGGGCAGGAATACGGCAAAGGCTTGGCTGGTCAGGTCGTACCAAGACGTGCCGTTTTCGTCGGTGGTGTTGCGCAATTCTTGGATGAAAATATCGTCTGCCTGACGTAATAGGTCGGCGTATTCTTTTTTCACTTCGCCTAAGATGCGCACGCCCAAACCGGGGCCGGGGAACGGATGGCGGTACACCATTTCGCGCGGCAGACCCAAGGCAACGCCCAGTTCGCGCACTTCGTCTTTGAACAGGTCGCGCAACGGCTCAAGCAGCTTGAGCTTCATGTTTTCAGGCAGGCCGCCGACGTTGTGGTGCGATTTGATGGCGTGGGCTTTTTTGGTTTTCGCGCCTGCGGATTCGATTACGTCGGGGTAAATCGTGCCTTGCGCCAGCCATTTGGCGTTGGTCAGTTTTTTCTCTTCGGCATCAAATACTTCGATAAATTCCGCGCCGATGATTTTGCGTTTTTTCTCCGGGTCGGTAACGCCGGCGAGTTTCGCCATAAACTGCCCTTCGGCATCGACGTGTATCACTTTCACACCCAAGTTGCGGGCAAACATGTCCATCACCATGTTGCCTTCGTTCAGGCGCAACAAACCGTGATCGACGAACACGCAGGTCAGTTGGTCTCCGATGGCACGATGAATCAGCGCGGCCGCTACGGAAGAGTCCACGCCGCCTGACAAACCTAAAATCACTTCGTCGCTGCCGACTTGTTCGCGGATTTTGGCAACGGCTTCTTCGATGTAGTTGGGCATCGTCCAGCCCGGTTGCGCGCCGCAGATGTCCAAGACAAAGCGGTTCAACAGGGCGCGGCCTTGTTTGGTGTGGGTCACTTCGGGGTGGAACTGGATGCCGTAGAATTGTTTTTCGGCGTTTTCCATCATGGCAATCGGGCAGGACGGGGTGTCGCCGATGACGGCGAAACCGTCGGGCAGTTTGGACACTTTGTCGCCGTGGCTCATCCATACGTCCAATGTATTGGGCGCGTCGTCGTAAATATCGCGGGTCAGTTCGCTGTCTATGGTTTTGACTTGCGCATAACCGAATTCGCGCTGGTTGCCGGGCTGTACTTCGCCGCCCAAGTGGTGCGCCATAAACTGCATTCCGTAGCAGATGCCCAAAACCGGAATGCCCAAATCAAAAATACCGGTATCCGCCTGATAGTCGGATTCGTAAACGGAATTGGGGCCGCCGGAAAGGATGATGCCTTTGGGGTTGAAGGCTTTGATTTCGTCCAAAGGCATATCGAAGGAATGCAGCTCGCAGTAAACGTGGGCTTCGCGCACGCGGCGGGCGATGAGCTGGGTAACTTGCGAACCGAAGTCGAGGATGAGGATTTTGTCTTGGGTCATAATGGGTTTTGCGGTGATTGAAGATAATCGGATGGGTCGGCGGATATGATGCCGTCTGAAGGGGTCGGAGCGATTGTACCATTTCAGACGGCATTTTGTTTATGCCGTCCGGACGGCGGCATCTTTGTTTGAGATATTGCGTAACATCGTGTAGTAGCCGTTTTGGGACATCAGTTGTTCGTGTGTGCCTTGTTCGATGATTTTGCCGTCGTCCATCACGATGATGCGGTCGGCTCCTTCGATGGTGGTCAGGCGGTGGGCGACGATGATGCCGGTGCGGTTTTCCATCAGGCGTTCGAGTGCCTGTTGGACAAGGCGTTCGGATTCGTTGTCCAGTGCGCTGGTGGCTTCGTCCAATAATAATATCGGCGCGTCTTTCAAAATGGCGCGGGCAATGGCGACGCGTTGCCGCTGTCCGCCGGATAAGTTGCTGCCGTTCGATCCGATGGGCTGGTGCAGTCCGAGCGGGGATGCGTCGATCAGGCTTTGCAGGTTGGCTGCTTGGAGGGCGGACAGGACTTCGGCTTCGCCTGCGTCGGGACGGCTGTATCGGACGTTTTCAAAAAGAGTATCGTCAAACAGGAATACGTCTTGGGAAACGAGGGCAAATTGGGCGCGCAGGCAGTCGAGTTTGATGTCGGCGATGTCGATACCGTCTATGCAGATGTTGCCGGCAGACGGTTCGACAAAGCGGGGCAGCAGGTTGACGACGGTGGATTTGCCGCTGCCGGAACGTCCGACTAGGGCGACGCGTTCGCCTTGTTTGATGTCGAGGTTGAAGTTGTCGAGGGCTTTGATGCCGTCTGAACGGTATTCGACATCGACGTTGCGGAAGCTGATGCGCCCTTCGACACGCTGCGGCGCGAGTGTGCCTTTGTCCTGTTCGGGCGGGGTGTCGAGAAATGCACATACGCCGTCGGCGGCGAGGAACATCGTCTGCATCGGGATGCTGATGTTGGCAAGGCTTTTGATGGGTGCGTACATTTGCAGCATCGCGACGATGAATGCCATAAATTCGCCGATGGTGGTGTAGCCGTTTTGGCTTTGCCACAGGGCGATGAAGATGACGACGGCGAGGGCGATCGAGGCAATCAGTTCGCTGAACGGGGAATGTGCCGCCGTTGCCTGCGTGATTTTTTTGCTGAGGCGGACGATGGTGCGGTTGACCGCGTCGAACCGGTTTGCCGCCTGCGCCTGCCCGTTGAACAGCTTGACGACGCGGTGTCCCTGATGGGTTTCGGCAATCACGTTGTTCATCGTGCCTATGCTTTTTTGCGAGTCGGAAATGACGTGTTTCAGACGGTCGCGGTAGTAGCGCGAGAGCAGGGAGAGCAGGGGGAACATCAGGACGACGATGAGGCTGAGCTGCCAGTTGAGGTAAAGCAGGACGATGGTCAGGCCGGTAACGATCATCGTGTCGCGCGTGAGGACGGTGAAGATGTCGCTGGCGTTGCTGACCGACTGTTCGGTCAGGTTGAGCATATTCATCAGTACGGTGCCGGACGGCGTTTCCTGATGGTAGCGGGAGGAAAGGGTCAGCATTTTGGCAAACATATCTTTGCGGATTTTGCTGATGGTCATCACGGAGACCCAAGTCATCAGATAGGTGCTGGTAAAGCGGCAGATGCCCCGGATGATGACGAGGATGATGAGAAAGAGCGGGACGGTCCAGATTTTGTTTTCCGTCCCCCAAACCATATAGGTAAACTGTTCGCGCCAGTTTTGCAGGGTGGAAATGATGCCGGCGGCGGCAGACAGCTCGGGCGGCGCGGCGGGCGCGGAAAAGCCGTGGTTAATCAGGGGGGCGATGAAGGCGGCAAGGTAGCTTTCGGTGGCGGCAACGCCGAAAATGGCAATCAGGGCGGCAACGATGCGGATTTTGTAGGGGCGGACGTATGCCATCAGGCGCATAAAGCTGCGCGCGTCTTCTTTTTTAAACAGTCCGAAAGTCAGTTTTTCTATCATATCGGTAGGGCGGGAACTGCAATGGCAGCCGCTGTCGGTGGTTTGGTTGGGATGGATTATAGCGTAAATACGGGGCTGCCGCCGTTTGCGGTACGGACGGGGCAGCCTGCGTTTGAAATGTGGTCAGTGCGCTTCGATAAAGGCGGCAACCTGTCCGGCATCGGTCAGCGCGCTGCACGCGGCGGCCTTGTTGATGCGTTTTGCCAATCCCGCCAACACTTTGCCCGGGCCGCATTCGGCGGATTCGGCAATGCCGTCTGAAACAAGGGCGTTGACGGTTTCCGTCCAGCGTACGGGGCTGTAAAGCTGGCGGACGAGCGCGTCTTTGATTTTGTCGGCATCATCGTAGGCGGCAACGTCGGCATTGTGGATGACGCGGATTTGCGGCTGCTTGATTACAACCGATTTCAGGGCTTCGGCAAGTTTCTCGGCGGCAGGCTTCATGAGGCTGCAATGGGAAGGTACGGACACGGGCAGCGGCAGGGCGCGTTTGGCACCGGTTTCTTTGGCAGCAGCCATGGCGCGTTCGACGGCGGCGGCATTGCCTGCAATCACGACTTGTCCGGGCGAGTTGAAGTTGACGGCTTCGACCACTTCATCCTGTGCGGATTCGGTGCAAATCTGCCTTACCTGTTCATCTTCCAAACCCAAAATTGCCGCCATTGCGCCCACGCCTTGCGGTACGGCAGACTGCATCAGTTCGGCGCGCAGGCGCACGAGTTTGACCGCATCGGCAAAATCCAATGCGCCGGCGGCGACAAGCGCGGTATATTCGCCGAGGCTGTGTCCGGCAACGGCGGCAGGCGTTTTGCCGCCCGCTTCCAAATAGGCGCGGTAAACGGCAGCGCCGGCGGCGAGCATGATGGGTTGGGTATTGACGGTTTGTCCGATGATTTCGGAATCGCTACCGTTAATCATCGCCCACAAGTCTTGACCCAATATGGCGGATGCTTCGTCAAATGTGTTTTTGACGACGGCCTGCCCTGTAAAGCCGTTCATCATGCCGAGGCTTTGAGAACCTTGTCCGGGAAAGAAGAATGCAAAAGACATGGTATTCCTTTATTTGGTTGGATAATCAGAGATGTTGCCCGAGTTTTACAAAAAGTTCGGGCGGAACGAAATAATCAATCAGGATGCAGGTCGCCAGGACATTGCCCGAAACAGTTAGACGAAACAGCACAACAAAACGCTTTTTCGCCGTTTTATGCCTGAATATCCTGCTGCCCAAGTATGCGCCCGTCCAACCGCCGAACAAGGCAGGCAGGAGCAGGCGGTGTTCGGGAATGCGGCGTTGCCCCCGTATGGCGCGCCGTTTGTCGATGCCGTAAAGTGCAAACGCATAGAGGGACAATATTGCGTAACACGCACCCAATATGGGGAAAAACATCGAGACGGCAGGTAAAAATGCCGCACACGCAATCGGTTTGAAGAAAGCCTGCCGCTTCATGATATGGGAAATGCCGTCTGAAAACCTGCTTCAGACGGCATGGTATTCAATATTGCAGCAATACCGCGCCCCACGCGAAGCCGCCGCCTATGCCTTCGAGCAGCAGGTTTTGCCCGCGTTTAATCTGTCCGTTGCGGATGCCTGCGTCCAGAGCCAGCGGAATCGAGGCTGCGGACGTGTTGCCGTGGTCTTGGACGGTCAGGACGACTTTGTCCATACTCAGCCCCAAATGTTTCGCAGTGGATTCGATGATGCGGCGGTTTGCCTGATGGGGGACAATCCAGTCGATTTGTTCGGCGGTATAACCGGCTTCGCTGATGACTTCGTCGGCGATTTTTGCCAGCATTTTGACGGCAAACTTAAATACGCCCGGTCCGTCCATAGTGATATAAGGAGATCCGCAGATTTTTCCTTCGGCGATTTGTCCGGGCGCATTGAGCAGGTTCAGGTAGTTGCCGTCTGCCTTCAGCTTGCCGTGGATGATGCCCGGTTTGTCCGCCGCGCTTAAAACCACCGCTCCCGCACCGTCGCCGAACAACACACAGGTTGTACGGTCGTTCCAGTCTACAATGCGGCTGAAGGTTTCCGCACCGATGACCAGTGCGTTTTTCGCCATGCCGCTTTTGATGTAGGCGTTTGCCGTCGTCAGCGCGTACATAAAGCCCGCACACACTGCCTGAACGTCGAAGGCGGGGCAGCCGTTGGTGATGCCCAATTTTTGTTGCACGATGGTCGCAGTAGACGGAAACTGCATATCCGGTGTTGCCGTTGCCACGATAATCAGGTCGAGTTCACTGCCGTTCAAACCTGCGGTATCCAGCGCACGGCGCGCCGCTTCGGCGGCAAGGTCGCTGGTTTTCTCGTTTTCGGCTGCAATATGGCGGAATTTGATGCCCGTGCGCGCGGTAATCCACTCGTCCGAGGTATCCACTTTTTGGGCAAGGTCGTCATTGCTGACGCGGTTGGCAGGAAGATAGCTGCCCGTGCCGGAAATTTTGGTATACTGCATGGGAACGGCCTTTTTAGAGAGTTGGTTCAGATTCGGCTATTGTAAGCGAAAACCGATGATTGCCCAATACGGGCAGGGTGCAAATGACGGAAATCGGGATGTGGGTGTGGTTTGGGATACAGATGGTTTTCAGATGCAGATTGCCGTGGACAGGCAGGGCGGGGTTGCTGATATGCTGTTTTAAGTGAAGGAAATGCCGTCTGAAAGCCCAAGCTGCTTCAGACGGCATTTTGATTGTTGGGTTTCCATCAAATTATTGGTGCCGGTGTTTGTTTTTGTATCATAAATTCAGAAATTATTTTTTGAATTGTAGAAACATTTTTAGAGGTATGCTCAATAGGGTAGAAGTCTCCCCAAATTTCCATTGTATTTCCACTATAATTTTCCGTTTTAAGGTTTTTGACTTCAATATCCCCGTCTTCTAAAATTGTTTGAATCATTGGCAAATAATATCCTTTTTCAAAATAGACAGTTAATTCGGTATTGCCAAATTTGGGTTCAGGAATAATTCTGAAAACAAGGACGCCGGCTTTTTTCTCAAAATTTGATACGGAAAAAAAGTGATTGATTTCCCTAATGTCAGGATTTTCCAAAACGGGGATTTGGATTCGCTCCCCGTTGTCTGCCATAAAAAATCCGCCAAAAACAACCGTCGATGTTTTCATGTTTATCAACCCATTGGCTTTATTTGGTTAATCGGACGTGCTTTCTATCTCAAATTCCTTGTTGATAAAAGAAATTTCCCGGGATTCTTGTTCCGTCAGCCGGACATCGAAATCTTCGATATAAGTACACAGGATTTCAAAAGCCAAAAAACGTTCCGAATGCGGCTTCGTCACTGATTTGGATATTTTGGGTGTTGATGCCGCTGCGGGTGATGCTGTTTTGGCTGTCGTTGTCCTTGCCGTAACCTATGCTGGCAGATAGACCGTCTTTGGCGTTACCCATCCAGCCACCTTTGACATTGCCATCGGTGCCAATACCGAAACTTTCGCCTTCGTAATGGCTGTGGTTTTGGATGTCTCTGAAGCTGAGTGTGTCGGTGGCGAATTGGTTTCTGCCGTTATCTTCCGCGCTTTGGGTGGAGGTGATGAGTCCGCCTTTGAGGTCGGTGTGTCCTTTGATGTTGATTTGATAACCGTCTTCACCCGCAAATATGCCGCTTTGCTCATTCACAGACGCATAATCCGCATTCACTTTGGACTTGCTATAACTCACACTGCCTGAAACGCCGTAACCCATTATTACCATTTTGTTGAATATCCTTTATTATTAAGCATACATCTTGCATTATCCCCAATACAATTTATCGATTTGACTGCATTATCATTGTATTTATTATCATAATATTTTTTTATAATATATTGATAATTACCCTTTTCATCAGGTAATTGATATAATTTATATATTTCAGGACAAGCAACGGAAAGGCAACTTCTGAAATCATCAATTCGTTGTTCGTTAGTCGTATTATTTTTAACAAAATATTCAATATCGTTGTTTGCTCTTGTCGTCATATCATCAAAAGGATAATGACAAGACGAAGTTGCAAAAAAGCAAGGATTACAAGAAGTTGTCATTACCATTATAAAAACAATAATGACAACTTTAAAACAACGCGTAATCATAAATCAATGCCCACTTAATTTCATAATCACTTGGATAAAGTCGCTATCAACTATATCGGCAATAGCAAATTTAATGGTTTTCATTTAACAATTTCTCCATTTCTTTTTTATAATCTATTTTCTGAAATTCTGCGGTTTTTTGATAATAATCATAACCACCCAAAGAACTCAAACAAATAATGTGCATATTTCTAACTGCATTATAAGCCAATTCCTTATCATTTCTTGGAATACCTTTTTCTTTAAGTATGAAAATGTAATTATCAAAATCTTGCGGAATATTTAATTCCCGTATATTGGAAAAATACATATTAACACAATATTTAATATCACTCCTAACTTGATTTATGCTTTTATTAGGATTTTTTCTAATAACATTTTCAATATCAGAACTTACAGGACAATGAACGCTTTGTGGGGCAACAAAGCATTTTTCATTATCAATAGTTGTGTAATAACAGCCCTGCATTATCAACAATACAAGGGCTGTTGATAATAAGCGGAACATTACCATTTTGTTGAATATCCTTTATTATTTTTCATGCATTCTCCAATCTTTCCGTAGCATGTCATGACATCATCTGCATTCTTATAGCCCTTTTTATAATCATCTTTATATTTTCTACGAATAATCTCCCTATAATCTCCATTTTCATCTGGTAGTTGATATTTTTGATAAACTTCTGGACATGCATAAGAAATACAATAGCGTAAATCCGCAATTCTTGTTTCTTTGCTCGTATTATTCTTAACATAATATTCATCGTCGCTATTTATAGGATAGTTTTTTCTAAAAGAATAATCACAAGAAGAAGTTGCAAAAAAGCAAGGATTACAAGAAGTTGTCATTACCATTATAAAAACAATAATGACAACTTTAATATAGCATTTCATAACAACCACCAATATATAGATAATCAATGACCAGTAATTTTCATAATCGCTTGGATAAAATCCTGATCGACTATATCAGCAATAGCAAACGGTGCGGCGACAGGAATGGCGACGGCGGCTGTTACTGATGAACCTATTGCGTCTTTTTTGTTAGTAGTTCTTCGGTCAAGAGTGGTATTACCCTGTTCATAGCCTGCGTCTTTTCCACGATAAAAGCCCCACATTTGACCGCCCATAAAATCGTGTGTTCCAGCAAAACCCTCTACAAATGAATATAATCCAATGCGGATTCAATCAGACGGGCATCAAGCCTGCCTTCAAGGGATTTTCCGAACTTCATCATCCGTTTGTCTAGAGCTTTCATCCGTTTTTCTAATGTCTTCATTTTTCAAATACTCCTTATTTTACAAGGCGATATTTGGGAAGTGCCGGACAGGCGCATCGCCGTCCGCACCCGCAGGTTTGGTGCGGGCGGATGCCGTCTGAAAGGGGCGGGGGCGTTCAGACGGCATCGTGCGTGTTACAGACCGCCGGCATTTTCGTTTTGGGCGGCTTTGGCAGTTTCGAGTGCGGCGAGCTGTTCGGCTACGCCTTGTTCGATTTTGGAAAGGCTGGCAGACTTGGCTTCATGGTAGGCTTCTTCGAGGGCATAGCGGAAACCGGTTTCGTCTGTGCCGCCGTGGCTTTTGATGACGATGCCGCGCAGCCCGAGCAGGATGGCTCCGTTGAATTTGCGCGGGTCGAGTTTGTTTTTCAGCCCTTTGAGGGCGGGCAGGGCGGCGATAGCGGCGAGTTTGTTGAACAGATTGCTTTGGAATTCGCGGCGGATGGCTCCGCTCATGAATTTGACCGCGCCTTCGATGGTTTTGAGCATGACGTTGCCGACAAAGCCGTCGGCGACGACGACATCTGCTTCGCCGTAGAGGATGCCGTTGCTTTCGATGTTGCCGATAAAGTTGAGTTTGCTGTTTTGCAGCAGTTTGTAGGTTTGTTTGACGGTGTCCGTACCTTTGATGTCTTCTGTGCCGACGTTGACCAGCCCGACGCGCGGCTGTCCTTTTTGAGGATGGAGTGCGTGGACGAGTTCGCTGCCGATAACGGCAAATTGGGCGAGCTGTTCGGGCGTGCAGTCGACGTTTGCGCCGAGGTCGAGGGCGAGGGTAACGTGGTCGGTGTCGGAAGGAAGGAATTTGGCGATGGCGGGGCGTTCGATGCCGGGTATGGTCTTGAGGACGAAGCGTGCGGTTGCCATGAGCGCGCCCGTGTTGCCTGCGGATACGGCGGCTTGGGCTTTGCCTTCTTTAACTTGGTTGACGGCGATGCGCATGGAGGAGTCTTTTTTGTTTTTCAGGGCGGATTGCGGCGCTTCGTCCATGCCGACAACTTGGGTGGTATGGCAGATGTCGATGCGTTCCATCGGTGCGCCTGCCTCGGTCAGGGCTTGGCGCAGCTGCGTTTCGTCGCCGGTCATAATCAGGCGGACATCGGGGTGTGCTTGGAGGAATGCGGTTGCGCCGGGTACGGTAACGGCAAGTCCTTGGTCGCCGCCCATGGCATCTACGGCCAATGTAATCATAGGGTTTCTCCGGTAGGTTTTCTGTCTGCGGCAGGGGTCGTGCGGGCTTCAGACGGCATCGGTTCGGAAAATATGCCGTCTGAAAGGGTCAGCCTCGGCCGGCCTCGGCAAGGCGGTTGTGTTCGTCGATGTCGGGTGCGTCCCACGGATAGTTGATCCACCAGTCTTCTACGGTGATGCCGCTGAAATAGGGAATGCCTTCGGGGATTTTGCCTGCTTTGGCTTTGATTTTTTCGTGCAGTACGGCGACGCCGACAGTGCCGAAGTCTTCTTTGAGCAGTTCTTTCAGGCAGAACTCCATGGTTACGCGGCTGTCGTCCACTTCATCGACGACGAGCACGTTTTTGCCCCGCAGAGCTTCGGGGACGGGGTCTAGCCATTGGACTTTTTTGACTTCTTCGGTAACCTGTCCTTCGTTGTCGCTGTCGTAATAGGCGGTGGTTACGGCATAAATCGGAATTTCCAGAAAACAGCGCAGCATACGTGCCGGAATAAAGCCGCCCCCGCCGATAGCGATCATGGCATCGTATTTGACGCCGGAGTTCCGGATTTTTTCTGCCAATGCTTTGATGACGCGGTGGATGTCATCGTAGGTGTACCAGATTTTCTGTTTCATCGGAATTTCCTTGGTGGTTGGGGCTTTTGGAATATTTTCACGGAGTATTATACGGAACGCTTTGCCCCTGTGTGTTGACGTATGGCGAAAGTTTGGACGGATGGCGCGTCCAATGCAAAAAAAGCCAGTAATTGCATGGCAATGTTCTGGCTTTTTCAGTCAGTCGAATAGGGATTATTCGCCTTTGGCTTTGACCACTTTGCGGCCGCGGTACATACCGTTGGGGGAGATGTGGTGCGGGCGGTGCACTTCGCCGGTTGTGCTGTCGACAGACAGTGCGGGCGCGGTCAGTGCGTCGTGCGAACGGTGCATACCGCGTTTGGAAGGGGATTTTTTGTTTTGTTGAACGGCCATTTCAAGCTCCTAGATAAATAAACTGTGTCCTAATTAACTGCTTTTCAAACCTGCCAAAACAGCAAAGGGGTTGGGTTTGTCTTGGTTGGCGGATTCCGGAAGGGTATTGCCGCAGTGTCCGTGTCGCGGCGAAAAGGGCAGGGACATCAGGATTTGGTCTTCTACCAATGCGCGCACGTCGAGTTCTTTTTCAATCAGTATGCCTTCGAGTTCTTCGTCGGCAAGCATGGATTCGTCCAAGGACTCTTCGTCGGAAAACAGGACGATACGGCTGCTTTCATCGAGCATGAACGGCATGGGTTTGATACATCTCTGGCAAATCAGGGGCATATCGGCTTTGACGTTCAGGTCGAGGAACAGGCGTTGCAGCCGGTCGCGACCGCCGGTCAGTGTAAACGATATTTTGGTCTGCCTGTCGGCGGGATAATCGTGCAAACTGACTCGCTCGTCCAATTCTTCCAGCAGAAAACTGCCTTGCAGGTTCTGCCCTTCGGCGGCAAAAATTTCCGGGTCAATCAAATTAGGGTCTGACATAAACGGGGTATGATATAATTTAGATGTTCTAACGTCAATATTTTTAAGAAAAATGTTGCGGTACGCCGAAGGCGAGTATCCGTGTTTCGGCGCATGGCTGGATTTTAACGCCCGTTTGAGTGTGTTTTCAACGGTAAGGAGGATGGGATGGGTTTGGAACTGCCTTTGATTTTGGGTACGAGTTCGGTTTTCCGCCGCGAACAGATGGAAAGGCTCGGCATTGCCTTTCAGGCGGCATCCCCCGATTTTGACGAAACGCCGATGTTGGGGGAGTCTGCCCCTCAGACGGCATTACGCCTTGCCGAGGGTAAGGCGAGGTCGTTGGCAGGGCGTTTCCCCGAGGCGTTGATTGTCGGTGCGGACCAGGTGGCGTGGTGCGACGGCAGGCAGTGGGGCAAGCCGATGAACCTTGCCAACGCGCAAAAGATGCTGATGCATCTGAGCGGCAGGGAGATTGAGTTTTACAGCGCGGTCGTGCTGTTGAATACGGTTACGGGCAGGATGCAGCGGCATATCGATAAGACGGTGGTCGTGATGAGGCAGCTGGACGAGCTGCACATCCTCCGCTATTTGGAGCGCGAGCCGGATGCGGTTTATTGTTCGTGTGCGGCGAAAAGCGAGGGTTTGGGCGCGCTGTTGATCGAACGGATTGAAAGCACCGATCCGAATGCTTTAATCGGTTTGCCGGTTTTCCGTCTGGTCGATTTTTTGAAGAATGAGGGCGTGGAGGTTCTGTAACTGCCCGTTTGTGCCGTCTGAAGGGTTCGGACGGCATTTTTAACCGATGAGTGAGGGAATGATGGCTGCTGTTTTGTATTTGATTCCTACGCCTTTGGGTACGCCGGACACGCCGTGCCTGCTGCCGCATGAACAACGGGCGGTTGTCGGGCTGACGGATTTTGTCGTGGAAGCGGAAAAAACGGCGCGTGCGCACTTGAAACATTTGGGCGTGACTACGCCTATCCGCGAACTGAATCTGCAAACGCTGAATGAACACACGGATTTGAAGACTTTGCCGGAATTGCTGAAGCCTTTGCAGGAAGGGCGCAGTATGGGCATCGTCAGCGAGGCGGGTTGTCCGGCCGTTGCCGATCCGGGTGCGAATCTGGTGGCGTTGGCGCATAAACACGGTTTTGAAGTGCGTCCGCTGGTCGGGCCTTCCAGCCTGCTGCTGGCTTTGATGGCTTCGGGTGCGAACGGGCAGAACTTTGCGTTTAAGGGTTATCTGCCGTCTGAAAAAAATGAGCGTATTCAGCGTCTGAAGGCTTTGGAGCAACGGTCGCGCCAGCAGAATGAAACGCAGCTGTTTATCGAAACGCCGTATCGCAACGATGCGTTGTTGGCTGATGCGGTGGAAAACCTGCATCCTGAAATGCGATTATGCGTGGCCACGGACTTAACCTTGCCGACACAGGAAATCATCAGTCAGACAATTGCGCAGTGGCGGAAAAGAAAAGAAATGCCGAATTTGAAAAAACGCCCGACGATTTTTGTGCTTCATGCCGCTTAAAACTGTATTGGGTTAAATCTCAAACTGTATTTGTTTGGGGGGGAATAAAAAAGGCCGTCTGAACAACAGACGGCCTTTGCGTTGCCTAAGCTTTTATCAAGAAACGACTTCGCCTTGGGCGCGTTGTTTTTCGATGCTGCGGTTGATGTGCCACTGCTGGGCGATGGTCAGGAGGTTGTTGACCACCCAGTAGAGCACCAAGCCGGCAGGGAAGAAGAAGAACATCACGGAGAAAACCAAAGGCATGATTTTCATCATTTTCGCCTGCATTGGGTCGGTCGGCGGCGGGTTCAGATAGGTTTGGGCGAACATCGTTGCCGCCATAATGATGGGCAGGATGTAGTAGGGGTCGGCGCGGCTGAGGTCGGTAATCCAGCCCAGCCAAGGTGCCTGGCGCAATTCTACAGAGGCGAATAATGCCCAGTACAATCCGATGAAGACGGGGATTTGCAACAGCATAGGCAGGCAGCCGCCCAGCGGGTTGATTTTTTCGTCTTTGTAAAGCTGCATCATCGCCTGCTGTTGCGCCATACGGTCGTCGCCGTATTTTTCTTTGATGGCCTGCAGTTTGGGCGCGGCGGCACGCATTTTCGCCATCGAACGGTAGGAGGCGTTGGTCAGCGGATAGAGGACGGCTTTGACGATGATGGTTAAAACGATGATCGCCCAGCCCCAGTTGCCGATGATGTTGTGCAGTTGGTTCAGAAGCCAGAAGAGCGGGGAGGCGAACCAGTGTACTTTGCCGTAGTCTTTTGCCAGTTGCAGTTTGTCGGCGATGTTTGCGATAACGGATGTGGTCTGCGGGCCGGCGTAGAGGTTGATGGAGGCTTCGGATTTCGCGCCGTTTTGGATAGCGGCTAAAGGCACGCTGACGCTGGTGCTATACAGGTTGTCGTTGCGGCGTTTGATGTCGATACGGCAGTCGCCTGCGGTACAGACGCTTTGTCCGCCTTTGGGCTGCAAAATCCAAGCGGACATAAAGTGGTGTTCGATCATACCGAGCCAGCCGGTCGGGGTTTTGCGGATGTATTCGGCCTCGGATTTGCCGGATTTCGCATCGTCGTCCAAGTCGGAGAAGCCGACTTTTTGGAAGTCGCCTTCAGGGGTGTAAACAACAGGGCCGACGTAAGAGCGGGTAAAGTAGCCTTGACCCTCGGGTTCGCTGTGGTCGCGGACGATGCGGTAGTCCGCACTCAGGTTGGCGGTTTGACCGCTACCGTTGGCGATGTCGAAACGGACGTTGACCAAGTAGCTGCCTTTGGTGAAGGTATAGACTTTGTCGATTTTCAGACCGTTGGTTTCAGGCGCGCTCAGGCGGACTTCGACTGAGTCGCCGTTGAGGGTGTACTGTTTTTGCGGTGCGCTAAAGCCGATGCCTTTCAGAATGTTGTTGCCTTGCGCGTCCAGCAGTTCGGATTGGGCTACGTAGGTGTATTCTTTGCCGTCGCCAAACAGGACGAACGGTTTGTTTTCGTCGCCGGTTGCCTTGTATTTGAGCAGGGTCAGCCGGCGCAGGTCGCCGCTTTTTTCATCAATGACGGCTTGAACCGTGTCGGTCGTTACGGTAATCGGCGTTGCGGGCGCGAGCGCGGCTTCGGCGGAAGCGGTTGCGGCGGTTTGCCGCTGTTGCTGCGCGGCTTGTCCGGGCGCGGGCGCGGTTTGGGGGGCGGGGAACATTTTTTCCCAGCCGATCATAATCGCCAGCGCGATGGCGAAAAACGCCGTGAGTCTTTTAAAATCCATATAGAGTTTCCTGAATGGTCGGAAATGCCGCAGGTTGCGTGTTCCGATAGACGGGGAATAAGGGCGGGCTTCATACCCGACGGTCGTACCGCCAGCCCGAAGGTTCAGACGGCATTATATAGAAACCGATGGGAAATAAAAGGAAAGCGTGCAATTTGAATATTGCGTCGGGTCAGGGAACGGGGTCGTGTCCGTGTCCGCCGAAAGGGTGGCAGCGTGCAATGCGCTTGATGGCGAGCCTGCCGCCTTTGAATGCGCCGTATTTTTTGACCGCTTCGACCGCGTATTGCGAACAGGTCGGCGTATAGCGGCAGCGGGGCGGAATCAGCGGGCTGATGCAGTATTGGTAAAACCGTATCAGTCCCAGCAGGAGTTTGGACAATAGGAAATTCATCGGGATGTTCCTTGTATGGGAAACCCGTTGCCGTCTGAACCTTGCCTGTAGAGTACCGTTTTAATCATACCCGTTTCCCGCATTCGGTTGCGGGGTTGCCGAACATGAGTTGTGCCAGTTCCGTCCTTGCCTGTTTTGCGGTAGCCCTGTCGAATTTACGGTGGACGCGCACGACGAAATCCTGCGGCGGAAGATTGTTTTTGTTCAACCTGAACCAGTCGCGGATGACGCGTTTCATATAGTTCCGCTCGTTGGCGCGTTTGGCGGTTTTTTTGCCGACCACCAGACCGATGCGGGGATGCCCCGCCCCGTTGCCGTCGGAACGCGCAACTTGCAGGAAGTCGAGGCTGCGGCGGTTTCTGAATGCAAAAACGGATGAAAAATCATCCGTTTTCAACAAGCGGTACTGCCTTCCGAAGCGGTAGTCCAAAATTACACCGCCAGGCGTTTGCGGCCTTTGGCACGGCGTGCTGCCAGTACTGCGCGGCCGCCGCGTGTTTTGGAGCGCACCAGGAAGCCGTGGGTGCGTTTGCGTTTGGTAACGGAAGGTTGATAAGTGCGTTTCATGATGTTTCCTAAAATAGAATGGGTAGATAATTAAACCGTGAATTACACTCCAATTTGCCGTTTTTGTCAATCAATATAGAAACTTTGCAGGAGGATTGCTCGATTGCCTGCGGATTTCTGCCACCTTTCTGTGGATAAATTTTTGCACGGGTTGTGGATAAAATGTCGGCGAGTCGGTATAATCGGTTCGCTGCATTTTGAACCGATGCGCGTTCAGAAGATTTGTTTTCTTTTTGAAAATATTATATTTTCTTTATTTTCGATTTCATCGTATTTCCTTTTCGGTTGAAACCCCGCCTTTTAGGGCGGTAGAATCAGAATTTATTTGAGAGGGGCGGCGTAACCCCTTCCAAATCAGGGCAACACACAGGGCGACGCTTTATGTGTCGCCCTGTGTGTTGAAACATTTTTACCGATTCGAGCCTATCCATGACATTAGCAGAGTTTTGGCCGCTGTGCCTCCGCCGTCTTCACGATATGTTGCCTCACGGGCAGTTTGCGCAATGGATTGCGCCCCTTACCGTCGGTGAGGAGTGTGGCGTATGGGTGGTGTACGGCAAGAACCAGTTTGCCTGCAATATGCTCAAGAGCCAGTTTGCCGGAAAAATAGAAGCAGTGAGGGAAGAGTTGGCTGCCGGCCGTTCCGCCTTCGTATTCAAACCGGGAGAAGGCGTGCGTTATGAGATGGCGGCGGTTGAAGGTGCTGTCGAACCTGCCGAGCCGTCCTTGCACGCGGTGTCGGAGGGAATGTCCGTGCAGGAGGTTCTGTTGGACGAGCTGCCGTCTGAAGAGCCTGTCAAACCCGCTGCGTCGAAAACGGCGGCGGATATTTTGGCAGAACGTATGAAAAACCTCCCGCATGAGCCGCGCCATACTGCCGAATCTGCTTCCCGTCCGGAATCGGCGGCAGTTGCCAAAGCACGGACGGACGCGCAGGCCGGTGCGGAAGAGGCGCGTTACGAGCAGACCAACCTGTCGCGCGATTACACGTTCGGCACATTGGTCGAAGGCAAGGGCAACCGCCTTGCAGCTGCCGCCGCGCAGGCGATAGCGGAAAGTCCGGGACAGAGTTATAACCCGTTTTTCCTGTACGGCAGCACGGGTTTGGGCAAAACCCACCTGGTGCAAGCCATCGGCAACGAGCTCTTGAAAAACCGTCCCGATGCCAAAGTGCGCTATATGCATTCGGACGATTATATCCGCAGCTTCATGAAAGCCGTGCGCAACAACACTTACGACGTGTTCAAACAGCAATACAAGCAATACGACCTGCTGATTATCGACGACATCCAGTTCATCAAAGGCAAAGACCGTACGATGGAAGAGTTTTTCTATCTGTACAACCATTTCCACAACGAGAAAAAACAGCTCATCCTCACTTGCGATGTTTTACCCGCCAAAATCGAAGGTATGGACGACCGCCTCAAATCGCGTTTCTCTTGGGGGCTGACTTTGGAACTTGAGCCGCCCGAATTGGAAATGCGCATCGCCATTTTGCAGAAAAAGGCAGAGGCGGCGGGCATCAGTATCGAAGACGAAGCCGCGCTGTTCATTGCCAATCTGATCCGTTCCAACGTGCGCGAGCTTGAAGGCGCGTTCAACCGTGTCGGAGCGAGCAGCCGCTTTATGAACCGTCCCGTCATCGACATCGATTTGGCGCGTACCGCTTTGCAGGACATTATTGCCGAGAAGCACAAAGTCATCACCGCCGACATCATCATCGATGCGGTGGCGAAATATTACCGCATCAAAATCAGCGACGTACTCGGCAAAAAACGCACGCGCAACATTGCCCGTCCGCGTCAGGTTGCCATGAGCCTGACCAAAGAACTGACCACTTTGAGCCTGCCGTCTATCGGCGATTCGTTCGGCGGACGCGACCATACGACCGTCATGCACGGCATCAGGGCGGTGGCGAAACTGCGCGAGGAAGACCCCGAGTTGGCGCAGGATTATGAGAAACTGCTGATTTTGATTCAAAACTGACCAGACACGCCTTTCAGACGGCATGACATTGCCCATGCCGTCTGAAAGGTAAGAAATCCAACCGATTTAAGGAGCGAAAATGTTGATTTTACAAGCCGAACGCGACAGCCTGCTCAAGCCGCTGCAAGCCGTTACCGGCATCGTCGAACGCCGCCACACCCTGCCCATCCTGTCCAACGTCCTGATTGGGGGCAGGGGCGGGCAGACCCAGCTTTTGGCAACCGATTTGGAAATCCAAATCGACACTGCGGGTCCCGAGGGCGGCGCGGGCGACTTCCGCATCACCACCAATGCCAAGAAATTTCAGGACATTTTGCGCGCGCTGCCTGCCGGTGCGCTGGTGTCGCTGGATTGGGACGACAGCCGTCTGACGCTGAAGGCGGGCAAATCGCGTTTTGCCCTGCAGACCCTGCCTGCCGCCGATTTTCCGCAAATGAATATCGGCGAGGATGTCAGTGCCGTTTTCGAGTTGGAACAGGAAGCCTTCAAGTCCATGCTTTCACAGGTTCAATACAGTATGGCGGTGCAGGACATCCGCTATTATCTCAACGGTCTGCTGATGCAGGTTGAGGGCAGCCAGTTGCGCCTTGTGGCGACCGACGGACACCGCCTTGCCTATGCAGCCTGCGCGATTGATGCGGATTTGCCGCGCGCCGAAGTGATTTTGCCGCGCAAAACGGTTTTGGAGCTTTTCAAACTGTTGAATAATCCGTCCGATCCGATTCAGGTGGAACTCTTGGACAAGCAGGTTCGCTTCCGTTGCAACGGCACAACCATCGTCAGCAAAGTCATTGACGGCAAATTCCCTGATTTCAACCGTGTGATTCCTTTGGATAACGACAAGATTTTCGTGTTGTCGAGGGCGGAATTGTTGGGCGCGTTGGAACGTGTGTCCATTCTTGCCAACGAAAAATTCCGTGGCGCGCGCCTGTTCCTGCAACCCGGGCTGTTGAGTGTCGTGTGCAGCAACAACGAGCAGGAAGAAGCGCGCGAAGAAATCGAAATCGCCTATCAGGGCGGCGAACTCGAAGTCGGTTTCAATATCGGCTATCTGATGGACGTGTTGCGCAACATCCATTCCGACGATATGCAGCTTGCCTTCGGCGATGCCAACCGCTCGACGCTGTTTACCGTGCCGAACAATCCGAATTTCAAATATATTGTGATGCCGATGCGGATTTGACGGTTTTCCGGAACACGATGCCCGTATTGGAGATATGCCCCGAACCGTGCAGACGGATTCGGGGTTTTGTTCGGCTGTCGGAAGGGTATAGTGGATTAACTTTAAACCAGTACGGCGTTGCCTCGCCTTAGCTCAAAGAGAACGATTCTCTAAGGTGCTGAAGCACCAAGTAAATCGGTTCCGTACTATCTGTACTGTCTGCGGCTTCGTCGCCTTGTCCTGATTTTTGTTAATCCACTATAATGCCGTCTGGAATGTGGCGGATTGGGGTTGGGAGCGTATAGGGGAAGTGCTTGTGCGGAAATGGCGAAGGTGTGTTTTTGATTCCAGTCCGCCCTGTTTGGATTGCTGCAAAACCATGCCGTCTGAAACGGAAAGGTTTCAGACGGCATGGTTTTTGATTGGGGCGGTGCGGGTCAGCCTCCGAGCAAATCCCACAAATCGTTTTGCAGGTCGGCTTCGCTTTCGCCTTCGGCAGGCGCGGCGCGGATATAGCTACCGTCGGGCTGCATCAGCCACGCGTGGGTATTGTCTGCCAATGCCATTTCCAAACCTTCGCGGATGACGCGTTTTTTGAGTTCGGGCGCGGCAATCGGCGTGGCGGTTTCGATGCGGCGGAAGAAGTTGCGCCCCATCCAATCCGCGCTGGAGATAAAGGTATCGTCCGCGCCGTTGTTGTGGAAACAATACACGCGCGCGTGTTCGAGCTGCCTGCCGACGATGGAGCGGACGCGGATGTTTTCGGACAGGCCTTTTATACCCGGGCGCAAGGTGCACATACCGCGCACAATCAAATCGATTTGCACGCCTGCCGCGCTTGCCCGATACAGGGCTTCGATGACGGTCGGTTCGATGAGCGAATTCATCTTGGCGGTAATCCGCGCCGGTTTGCCGGCTTTGGCGTGTTCGGTTTCGCGTGCGATGCGGTCGATAACCATTTTGTGCAGGGTAAACGGACTTTGGTAGAGTTTGTTCAGCCGCCCGGGTTTGCCCAAGCCTGTGATTTCCATAAACAAAGTGTTCACATCGGCGGTGATTTGTTCGTCGGCGGTAATGAGGCCGAAGTCGGTGTAGATGCGCGATGTGCCTTGGTGGTAGTTGCCCGTGCCGAGGTGGGCGTAACGCTTGAGCACGCCGTCTTCGCGGCGGATGACCAGTGCCATTTTGGCGTGGACTTTGTAGCCGAACACGCCGTACACGACGTGCGCGCCCGCCTCTTCGAGCTGCTTCGCCCAGTTGACGTTGTTGGCTTCGTCAAAACGCGCCATCAGTTCGACGACGACGGTTACTTGTTTGCCGGCGAGTGCCGCCTTCATCAGGGCGCGGACAAGTTCGGAGCGCGTGCCGGTGCGGTAAATCGTCATTTTGACGGCAAGCACGGCGGGGTCGGCGGCGGCTTCGCGTATCATATCGACCACGGGATCGAAGGATTGGTAGGGGTGGTGCAGCAGGATGGGCGATTGGCGCACCAAATCGAAGATCGGGCTGTTTTTGCCCAAGGCTTTCAGACGGTCCGGTGTGTGCGGCGGGAATTTCAAATCGGGGCGGTTGACTAGGTCGGGGACGGCGTTGAGGCGCACGAGGTTGACCGGACCTTTGACCTGATAGAGTTCGGCGGCGGTCAGCCTGAATTGCGACAGCAGGAAGTCGCGGATGTAGGCGGGACAGGTGTCGGCGACTTCGAGCCGCACGCCGTCGCCGTATTCGCGGTCGTGCAGTTCGTTTTGAATGGCGGCGCGGAGGTTTTGCACGTCTTCTTCGTCAACGGTCAAGTCGCTGTCGCGCGTGAGGCGGAACTGGTGGCAGCCTTTGACGTTCATGCCCGGGAAAAGTTTGCCGACGTGGGCGTGCAGGATGGACGACAGGAAGACGAAGCCGTGTCCGCCGCCACACAGTTCGGACGGCAGGGGAACAACGCGCGGCAGGATGCGCGGTGCCTGGACAATCGCCATACCCGAAGGTCTGCCGAATGCGTCTGTGCCGTCGAGTTCTACGGCAAAGTTCAGCGATTTGTTCAGCGGGCGTGGGAACGGGTGGGAGGGGTCAAGGCCGATGGGGGTCAGAATCGGCAGCAATTCGCGGTCAAAATAGTCTTCAATCCATTTTTTCTGTGTGTCTGTCCAATTTCGGCGGCGGTAAAAAAAGATGCCTTCTTGTGCCAGTTCCGGTTGAAGGATGTTGTTAAACAGGTCGTATTGGTGCCGAATCAGCGAACGTGCTGCCTTAGTAACGTCCGCAATGGTTTCAGACGGCATTTTGCCGTTGTCCAGCTTGCGCCGGGGATGCAGTTTGTTTTCACGCTTGAGCCACGCCATGCGGACTTCGAAGAATTCATCGAGGTTGGATGAAACGATGCACAGGAAACGCAGGCGTTCCAGCAGGGGGACGTTTTTGTCTTCTGCCTGCGCCAAAACACGGCGGTTGAATTCCAGCAGGCTCAGTTCTCGGCAGAGGATGCGGTTTTGTTCGTGCATAAGGTTCTCCTAGGTGCTGTCTGATTGTTCTGTTGGAAAAGGCAGGTAATGCCCCTGAAATCTTGAAGGTGTTTTTAACGTTTTTCAGACGGCATATGCATGGCTTTTATCAGGATTTGGGGCATGATGTGAAAACGGATACCGCTATATACGGTATCCGTCTGTTTAAATTACTTCCAATACAAAATAATGGCGCAGTTTTTCGTATACCGCGTCGCTTACGTTGATGCAGCCGTTGGTCATAATCCTATCGGACACAACCGAAGATGCGATACGTTCGCTCCGTCTTTCCGACGGTATCTGATTCCAAACGCGGTGCAGGGCAAACAGGAAGTCGCCTTCCTGTTTGAAGCCGATAACTTCGCCGCCGTATCCGGGTTTGTCGGTGCTGTTCAGTGTCAAATCAAACTTTCCTTTGGGTGTGGAAACGCCGATAAGGACAGGATGGCACTGATGGTCATCGGCAAAACAGAGTTCCGCTTTGGATGTGTTTACGATGACTTTTTTCTTTTGAATATAGGCACTGACCGCATCCGGTTGCCCCTGTGCATATACGGGGGCAACCATCGATAGGCCGCATAATATCTCTAAAAACAGGCGGAACGGCATATTGGATTATTGGCGGATACGTTTAGGCGTTGCCGGCACGATTTCGCGGATGATGACTTGCGGCTCGGCTTTGGGTGCGGGCGGCGGGCAGGCGGCATCTTTTGGGAATACGGGATTCCAGTAGAAGCTGCGGGCAAATTTATCTTTATCGAAAACCACTTTGTATTGGCAGGTGGTAACGCCTTCTACGCCGGAAGTGTTTTCAGGATCGGTACCTATGCCCGGGGTGTGGAAGTGGAACAGGTAATCCCATTCGCGTACGCCGTACATACCTTCGTCGTAATGCGGGCGGCCCAGGATTTTGTAGATGTCGTCTTTGCTCAGGCCGGGGCGCATCTGATCCAGTTCGTCATAAGTCGGGAATGTGCCGCGCTTGTTGTCGAGCGTTACGGAATAAGGTTTCGGGAAAACCGGATTGTCGGTCGTGCCGTCGGCTTTGACGTTGCTTTTGGTTGCGCAGGCAGACAGAACGCCGGCTGCCAATACTGCTAAGCCAAGTTTAACGATTTGTTTTGTTTTCATGTGCAAAGTCCTTTTTGTCTGATACCTGTTTGCCGTCTGATTTGGCAGACTTGTTACAGGGAGTTTAAACGTTTGATTTTGGTTTGTAATATTAGCATAAAAAACGTGCGTATCAGTAAACGCAGTGTATTTGTACGGCATACGGAATGATGCGCGTGCGAATTTACGCATCCTGCCGACAATTTGCCGATTCGCCGACATCGGCAACCTGTTATAATTCCTCTTTTAAATTTCTAACGTTTTCAAGCGAAAAACAGAATGACCATGCAAGAACATTACCAGCCCGCCGCCATCGAGCCTGCGGCGCAGAAAAAATGGGACGACGAGCGTATTTTCAACGTCTCCGAAGACGCTTCCAAACCCAAATACTACTGCCTCTCCATGTTCCCCTACCCCAGCGGCAAGCTGCACATGGGGCATGTGCGCAACTATACCATCGGCGATGTCTTGAGCCGCTTCAAACTCTTAAACGGCTTCAACGTCATGCAGCCTATGGGTTGGGACGCGTTCGGCATGCCGGCGGAAAATGCGGCGATGAAAAACAATGTCGCCCCTGCCGCATGGACGTACGACAACATCGAATACATGAAAACCCAGCTCAAAAGCCTGGGTTTTGCGATTGACTGGGAACGCGAAGTCGCTACCTGCAAACCCGAATACTACCGCTGGGAACAATGGCTGTTTACCAAGCTGTTTGAAAAAGGCATCGTGTACCGCAAAAACGGCACGGTAAACTGGGACCCTGTCGACCAAACCGTCCTTGCCAACGAGCAAGTCATCGACGGGCGCGGCTGGCGTTCGGGCGCGTTGATCGAAAAACGCGAAATCCCGATGTATTACTTCAAAATCACGGATTACGCCGAAGAGCTGCTCAACGATTTGGACAAGCTGGAACACTGGCCGGAACAAGTCAAAACCATGCAGCGCAACTGGATCGGCAAATCACGCGGTATGACCGTGCGCTTTGCTATTTCAGACGACAGCAAACAAGGCTTGGAAGGCGATTACGCGAAATTCCTGCAAGTTTATACCACCCGTCCCGACACGCTGATGGGCGCGACTTATGTTGCCGTTGCCGCCGAGCATCCGCTGGCAACCGCCGCAGCCGCCGACAAACCCGAATTGCAGGCATTTATCGCCGAATGCAAAGCCGGCTCGGTTGCCGAAGCCGACATGGCGACAATGGAGAAAAAAGGCGTGCCGACCGGCCGCTACGTCATCAACCCGCTTAACGGCGACAAACTGGAAGTGTGGATTGCCAACTATGTATTGTGGGGTTACGGCGACGGCGCAGTGATGGCGGTTCCGGCACACGACGAACGCGATTTCGAGTTCGCCACCAAATACAATCTGCCGAAAAAACAAGTCATTGCCGTCGGCGACAACGCATTCGACGCAAACCAATGGCAAGAATGGTATGCCGACAAAGAAAACGGCGTATTGGTCAACAGCGGCGACTTGAACGGTATGAATTTTCAGACGGCCTTCGACGCCATCGCCGCCAAACTGCAAAGCCAAGACGCAGGCGAACCGAAAACCCAATACCGCCTGCGCGACTGGGGTATTTCGCGCCAACGCTACTGGGGCTGCCCGATTCCCATCGTCCATTGCGAAAAATGTGGCGACGTCCCCGTCCCTGCCGACCAACTGCCTGTCGTTTTGCCCGAAAACGTCGTACCCGACGGCATGGGTTCGCCACTGGCAAAAATGCCCGAGTTTTACGAAACCACCTGCCCATGCTGCGGTGGCGCGGCGAAACGCGAAACCGACACCATGGACACCTTCATGGAATCGAGCTGGTATTTCTTCCGCTACATGTCGCCCAAGTTCGCAGAAGGCATGGTATCGGCTGAAGCCGCGAAATACTGGGGCTCGGTCGACCAATACATCGGCGGTATCGAACACGCGATTTTGCACCTCCTGTACGCGCGTTTCTTCACCAAACTGATGCGCGACGAAGGTTTGGTCAATGTTGACGAACCGTTTGAACGCCTGCTCACGCAAGGCATGGTCGTCTGCGAAACCTACTACCGTGAAAACGACAAAGGTGGCAAAGACTGGATCAACCCCGCCGATGTCGAGCTGACCTTTGACGACAAAGGCCGCCCTGTTTCCGCCGTCCTCAAAGCCAACGGACTGCCCGTCGTCATCAGCGGCACGGAAAAAATGTCCAAGTCCAAAAACAACGGCGTCGATCCGCAAGAACTGATTAACGCCTACGGCGCGGACACCGCCCGCCTGTTCATGATGTTTGCCGCCCCGCCCGAACAGTCCCTCGAGTGGAGCGACAGCGGCGTCGAAGGCGCACACCGCTTCCTGCGTCGTCTGTGGCGTACCGTTTACGAATACCTGAAGCAAGGCGAAGCAGTCAAAGCGTTTGCAGGCAGCCAAGACGGTTTGTCCAAAGAACTCAAGGACCTGCGCCACAAACTGCATTCCACCATCGCCAAAGTCAGCGACGACTACGGCCGCCGCCAGCAGTTCAACACCGCCATCGCCGCCGTGATGGAACTGCTCAACCAATACGACAAAACCGACACCAACGGCGAACAAGGCCGAGCCGTCGCCCAAGAAGTATTGGAAGCCGTCGTACGCCTGCTGTGGCCGATTGTGCCGCACATCTGCGAAACCCTGTGGAGCGAATTGAACGGCGCGAAACTGTGGGAAGCAGGCTGGCCGACAGTCGATGAAGCCGCCTTGGTCAAATCCGAAATCGAAGTGATGGTTCAAGTCAACGGCAAACTGCGCGGCAAAATCACCGTCGCCGCCGACGCATCCAAAGCCGACCTCGAAGCCGCCGCACTCGCCACCGAAGGCGCGGTGAAATTCATGGAAGGCAGGGCCGCGAAGAAAATCATCGTCGTTCCCGGACGCTTGGTGAATATCGTCGTCTAAGCCGCTGCTTTTAAGGTTTAGCCATACGGAGAAAGGCCGTCTGAAAACTTGGAAACAGGGTTTCAGACGGCCTTTTTAAGGCAGATTGGGTTGTCTGCATGACAGACCTCAAATATAGCGGATTAACTTTAAACCGGTGCGGCGTTGCCCCGCCTTGCCCTGATTTTTGTTAATCCACTCAAACTTAATCTCAAAATCCAAAATATGAATTTATTTTTCGATACCGAATTGGGAAAGCAACAAAATAAAGCAACCCACAAAATCCGTGTAATGAGCGAGGCTTGGCTGGAAAAAAACGGCTACTGCCCCTGTTGCGGAAGCAAGCCGATGCAGAGATTTGCCAATAACAAACCTGTTGCAGACCTCTTTTGCCCAAATTGCCACGAGCAATATGAATTAAAGAGTAAAAATCAAAAAAACATAGGCAACAGCGTGCCTGACGGTGCATATCGCACCATGCTGGAGCGCATCCGGTCAGATACCAACCCCAACTTTTTCTTTCTTGCATATAAAAAAGCGGATTACTCCATACGGCAATTGGTGCTTGTACCCAAACATTTCATCACGCCGGACATGATTATTCCCAGAAATAAAGGCATTAAAAACCGGCCGCACCACATTATGTGTTCCATCAATCTCGCCCCTTTGCCTGAAAGCGGCAAAATATTCTTAATAGACGATTCCCGCATTATCGAACCCGAAACCGTTCTGAAAAAATGGCAATCCAACCTGTTTTTACGCAACAAAAATGCGGAGCACAAAGGCTGGCTTTTGGCTGTTATGAAATGTATCGATCAACTCCCCGAAGAATTCACATTGTCGCAAATGTATGAATTTGAAAACAAACTATCCATCCAATTTCCCCAAAACAACCATATCAAAGACAAAATCCGCCAACAGTTGCAAATCTTGCGCGACCAAAATACGATCGAATTTATTGGTCGCGGACTTTACAAAAAATCAATAAATTGCGCCTAACTCCCAAGGCGTTTTGATTTCAAATCATGATACTGAATTTGAAAGGGATATTTATTCTTCTGCCATTCTGAAAACAGATGAAGTACAACGCAATATCGCTGCAAAGGGGCGCAGCCGTAAAAAAGTCGGGGAATTATTGGCAATTTATGATTGATTTCGACAAACCGTCCGCCTCCGAAGGTGAAGTGAAATTCATAGAAGGCAAGCATGCCAAGAAAATCATCGCAGTACCGGAAAGGAGGACGGGCATTGCGGTGTAAATCTTTTTTAAAACATTAAATAATGTTAAGATGCCGTCCGAAATCCGTTTTGGATTCAGACGGCATTTTTTAAATTTAATTTTTTAAGGGATAAGCCTAATATGAAATTTCCTTCCTTCCTTCCTTCCTTCCTTTAAACGGATAGTCTGCCTGTCGGCAGTCATTTCGATATTGGGAGGTTGTGCGGTCGTTGCTGATGTTTACGGTCATGATTCCGCCACAATGAACGCTGCGGCTGCCAAAGATTATATGAAAACGGTTGAGTTAAACAAGTCTGCCGGCAATGTCGATACCACATCCAGAACAGCCCGCAGGGTGCAGGCAGTATTTCGACGTATGCTGCCTTATGCCAATGCGGCAAATAATACCGGCCATAAGTTTGACTGGAAAATGACGGTTTTCAAAAACGATGAGCTGAACGCGTGGGCGATGCCCGGCGGGAAAATGGCGTTTTATACGGGGATAGTCGACAAACTCAAGCTGACCGATGACGAAATTGCCGCCATTATGGGGCATGAAATGACGCACGCCCTGCATGAACACGGTAAAAATAAGGTCGGGCAGCAAATCTTGACCAATACGGCGGCGCAGATAGGCACGCAGATTATATTAGACAAAAAACCGGACACTAATCCGGAATTGGTCGGATTGGGTATGGATATTTTGGGGACGTACGGTCTTACCTTGCCTTATAGCCGCAGCTTGGAAGAAGAAGCCGATGAGGGGGGAATGATGTTGATGGCGCAGGCAGGCTATCATCCGGCGGCCGCTGTCAGGGTTTGGGAAAAAATGAATCAGGAAAACGACCAAAACGGCTTTATTTATGCTATTACCTCTACCCATCCGACAAACAATGCCCGTATAGAAAATCTAAAACGGTTGTTGCCGACCGTTATGCCGGTTTATGAGCAAAGTGTCAGAAATAAGGGGCGCGTTAATAAAAAACGTCGGCGGTAAGGGAAGGAAATCGAGAATTTGAGCCGTTGTTTCAAAATGCCGTCTGAAATCCGTTTGAGATTCAGACGGCATTTAAACAGTTCTGCGCCCCGCCCGTTTTGCCTTCAAGCCCGCGCCTCCGATGCGGGCGCAAAAAAATCCCCGTGCCTCGCGGTCGGGCTATGCCGTCTGCACCGCCGCCGTTTCGGCTTGGTTTGTGCGGTCGGGCATTTGTGCGGCTATGCCCTGATATTCGGTTCGGCGGTCTTGCCTGTCTTGGCAGGCATATTCAGCAGCGCGTCTATTGTGAACTTGCTGATTTTGCCGTTTGCCAAGCCGGTTACGCAATGGCTTCGATGCCCTTGTTTTTGACGATGGTCAGCAGCTTCAACGCCGCGCCGCTGGGCTTTTTAACGCCCCGCTCCCAAGCCGAAACGTGATTTTTTCCCACGTTGAGATAGATGGCGAAAGCGGCTTGCGATAGTGCCTCCTTCTCCCTGATTGCCTTAATATCTTCGCCGGTTAACGGCTTGATTTCGGTCAGGCATGATTTATCAAAGCCGCGCATAGTCTTTTTGTCGATTGCGCCGATGTTGTAAGCCCCTTCCATCATTTCATGAATGGCGGCTAATACCTCGCTTTTGTATTTCATGATTCTATCTCCATGATAATGCCGTCTTCTTTCAAAGCCGCCAGCTCTGCCCGCGTGTATTTCAGATAATATGCGGCGGCTTTTCGGTAAACGTCCAGTTCTTTATCCGAAATGTTTTCCCTGTCGTTCTTGGCAAAGGCGTAAACAAGAAAATGCCCTGTCTGCCTGTTTGAACAGTATCAGGCTGCGATAGCCGCCGCTTCTGCCTTGTCCTTGCCGCGCTATGCGCTGCTTAATCACGCCGCCGCCTAAATCTGCGTCTATCAGCCCATTATCCGCCCTCTCTACCGCTTCCAGCAGCTCGGAATCGTTGATTTTGTGCTTCTTGGCAAATTTCGCTATCCACTGGTTTTTGAATATCCGCATTGTGTAGCCGTTGATTAGTGATACTTGGAATTATACCAGAGACAGACAACACGGCAAGCCATCTTTTTTATGCCCCGCAATTTCTCCGTTTATGCCGCCTGAAACACCGGCGGCTAACCTGATTATTTTTTAATCAATCGCTTTTAATGGCTCAAATTGTGTTTTTAGCGCGTTTCGCTGTCTTCCTATGCCCCGCAATATATAAGTGGATTAAATTTAAATCAGGACAAGGCGACGAAGCCGCAGACAGTACAAATAGTACTGCAAGGCGAGGCAACGCTGTACTGGTTTAAATTTAATCCACTATAACCAAGCGGTTTAACCACCTTTCCTCCCAGAAATTGGCGCATTTCCGTGCGTTTCGGCTTTCTGTCCCACTGCGCTCCCACCGCCAAGACGGCAAAAAAACGCAAACACACAAAACCCGCCACCAACCCGTTACTACTTGTTACCGTAATCGTTACCGATTTTTATTTTTTTATTATTTTATTTCATATACTTATTTTTATAATATCTTTCAGTAACGGCGGTAACGGGTAAGGGTAGTGCATTTCTATATAGGGATTTTCCGAAAACCAAAAAAATCGCCCTGTATCTTGGACAGTTTTCCCCTGTTCCTTACGGTTCGTCAGTATTCCCCGCAAGCTCTTTTCCGCTTGGCATTCCTGATTTGGCGGTCGTTCAGCTTTATTTTTGCAGTATTTTTCGGATACCGTAAAAAATCAGGTTAGTTCAATTAGGGCGGATTGGACGGGATTGCACAGTCAGGAAGGGGGACGGCAGGATAACAATCAGTCTGAAAACCTTGTATTGATTGGGATTGGTTGGCGACGTTGGATGGGATTGAACAAAAAACGCCTGAAATTTTCAGGCGTTTTTGTGTGTTGGTGCCGACAGCGAGATTTGAACTCGCACAGCCTACGGCCACTACCCCCTCAAGATAGCGTGTCTACCAATTTCACCATGTCGGCATTTGAAAAACTGTTATTTCTGCTGCTGAGGAACAGGGGCAGAAGGTTCGGTATTGTTTACGGGTTTGGGTGCTTGCTGGGTCTGTTGTACGTTGCTGAAGTCCAAACCGTGTTTTGTCGTGTGGGTGTGAATATACACCATAGCCATACAGCTTGCAAAGAAAAATGTTGCTGCAACGGCGGTCGAGCGGCTGAGGAAGTTGGCGTTGCCGGCAGAGCCGAATACGCCTTGCGCGCTGCCGCTTCCCGATCCGAAGGTCGCGCCTGCATCCGCGCCTTTGCCGTGTTGGAGCAATACTAACACGATGACGGCCAAGGCGGAAATGATATTAATAATCCAAATAAGGGTTTTGAAGGCTTCCATATTTCTCTACGCATTTTGTGCGGCACTGATGATGGCGGTAAAGGAGTCGTATGACAATGATGCGCCGCCGACGAGTGCGCCGTCCACATAAGGCACTGCGAAGATGTCGGCCGCGTTGTCCGCCTTCACACTTCCGCCGTAAAGGACGCGGATTTTAACATCGCTTCCGCACAAAGACAAGATTTCTTTGTAGATGAATGCGTGCATATCGGCGATTTGTTTTACGGTGGCGACTTTGCCGGTGCCGATTGCCCAAACCGGCTCGTAGGCGACGGCGATGTTTTTGGTGTCCAGCCCTTGCAATATGGAGAGTTGGTGGGCGATGACTTCGTGTTCTTTGCCGGCTTCGCGCTCCTCGAGGCTTTCGCCGACGCACAATAACGGAATCAGTCCGACGTTGAGGACGTTTTCCATTTTGCGGCGTTGGATTTCGTTTTTTTCGCCGAAATAGAGGCTGCGTTCGGAGTGTCCGATGAGGACGATGTCTGTGCCGATGTCGGCGAGCATTTCGGCGGACACTTCGCCGGTGTATGCGCCGTTGTTGGGGAAGCGGCTCACGTCTTGGGCGCAGGTGAGGATGCGGTTGTTTAAGACGATTTGCATGGCGTTGTGCAGTTGCAGCAGGTAAACGGTCGGGGCGGCGAGTCCGATGAGGACGCGTTCGGCGGTGGGGAGGATGCGGAAGCGGTGCATCAGTGCGTTGTTGTTCTGGAGCCGGCCGTTCATTTTCCAGTTGCCGATGACCCATTTTTGATCCCACATTCCGATTTGGTGATACATCTTTTTTGCTCCGTGTCGTGTTTTTTCTGTCTGCCGCGTGTGGCGCGTTGCAATGTGAAGTTTAGTGGATATGCGGCGGGTTCGCAACTTGGGGCGGGCGGCTGCAGGGCGGTTTGGAATGCTGTTTCGGGCAGGCTGTTTTATAATGGCTGCCTGATATGTATGCAAATATGGGAGATGTGATGCACGTGCTTCATTTTTCGGCTTCGGATAAGGCCGCGCTTTATCGGGAGGTGTTGCCGCAGATTGAGTCTGTGGTGGCGGACGAGACGGATTGGGTGGCGAATTTGGCGAACACGGCGGCGGTTTTGAAGGAGGCGTTCGGCTGGTTTTGGGTGGGTTTTTATTTGGTCGATACGCGTTCGGACGAATTGGTTTTGGCACCGTTTCAGGGGCCTTTGGCGTGTACGCGGATTCCGTTCGGACGCGGGGTGTGCGGTCAGGCTTGGGCGAAGGGTGAAACGGCGGTTGTTAAGGATGTGAACGCGCATCCCGACCATATTGCCTGTTCGTCTTTGTCGCGTTCGGAGATTGTCGTGCCGCTGTTTTCAGACGGCCGCTGTATCGGTGTGTTGGACGCGGACAGCGAACATTTGGCGCAGTTTGATGAGACAGATGCTTTGTATTTGGGCGAACTGGCGAAGATTTTGGAGAAGCGGTTTGAGGCTTCGCGTCAGGCGGCTTGAGACTGGCAAAACGGGCGGGCTTCGCGTACCGAAGTTGGCGCGGCGGTAGTGTGGTTTTATAATGCCTGCCATTGATAAAACAATTATTTGACGGAGCACTAAATGGATTTTGAAAAAGCGCGGTTCAATATGGTCGAACAGCAGATCCGTCCTTGGGATGTGTTGGATTTTGACGTGTTGGACGCTTTGGCGGAGATTCCGCGCGAGCGTTTCGTGAACGAGTCTTTGCAGGGCTTGGCGTATGCGGATATGGAGCTGCCGCTTGCCAACGGTCATAAGATGCTCGAGCCGAAAGTCGTGGCGCGGCTGGCGCAGGGTTTGAAGCTGACGAAAAACGATACGGTTTTGGAAATCGGCACGGGTTCGGGCTATGCGACCGCGCTTTTGGCAAAATTGGCGGGCAAAGTGGTTTCGGACGACCTCGATGCCGAACAGCAAAACCGCGCCAAAGCGGTGTTGGACGGCTTGGGTTTGGACAATATCGATTATGTGCAAAACAACGGACTGAACGAACTTTCCGCAGGTGCGCCGTTTGATGCGGTTTACGTCGGCGGTGCGGTCAATATTGTGCCTGATGTGTTGAAACAACAGTTAAAAGATGGCGGACGCATGGTGGTTATCGTAGGACGCAAACCTGTTCAACGCGCGCTTTTGATTACGCGTCAAGGCGATACGTTTGAAGAGAAGGCACTGTTCGATACTTTGGTGGCCAATTTGACCGACAAGGATGCTCATCCTTTCGACAGTTTTAATTTTTGATGTTCGGATTGTGATGCCGTCTGAAAGCAGATTGCGTTTCAGACGGCATTTTGCTCGATTGGGGAAAGGAAACCCGATGGATATTGTGCAACTCTCGCCGTTGGCACTGAAAATTTGGATGGATGAGGGACGGGCGTTCCGACTGTTGGACGTGCGTACGGATGAAGAGGCGGCGATTTGTTCGCTGCCCGATGCGGTACATATCCCGATGAATCTGATTCCGCTACGGCAGAACGAACTGCCGGACGACGGCGTGCCGCTTGTGGTGTATTGCCATCACGGCATCCGCAGCCTGCATACGGCGATGTATTTGGCGGACGCGGGGTTTGAAAACCTGTACAACCTTCAGGGCGGCATCGACGCGTGGGCGGTTGAGGTTGACGGCAACATGATGCGTTATTGAGGCAGGCATTTCAGACGGCATTCCTTATCGGATACGGTACGGAATGCCGTTTGTTTATGCTGCCAAAAATTCTTTGAGGAACAATAAGACGCAGGTGAGTTCGTCGGCGGATTCGCGTTGCGTACCGTTGCCGGTATGTCCGCCGCCGTCAGGCGAGTAGAGCCAAGATTGCGGCGAGGTTTCGCGCAGTTTGGCGTAGAACTTGAGCGCGTGGGCGGGATGGACGCGGTCGTCGCTGAGGCTGGTGGTGATGAGCGCAGGCGGATAATCGATGCCGTCTGAAAGATTGTGATACGGCGACAATTCGCCCAGCCGGCGTTTGCAGACTTCGTATTTTTGCGGGTTGCCGTATTCGTCCGTCCAGCTTGCGCCGGCGGAGAGCAGCGGATAGCGGATCATGTCGGTCAGCGGCACTTCGCACACCAGCGCGCCGATGCTTTGCGGTTCGCGCACGAAGGCGGCGGCGGTAATCAGGCCGCCGTTGCTGCCGCCCTGCAAACCGATGTGTTTGGGCGAACTCATGCCGCGTTCGGACAAATCGCGCACGACGGCAAGCAAATCATCGACGCTTTTGTGTTTGCTGATTCCCTGCGCCGCCTGATGCCAGCGCGGGCCGAACTCACCGCCGCCGCGTATGTTCGCCAACACGAAGGCGTTGCCCTCTTCCAACCAGTATTTGCCGATGCTGCCCAGATAATGCGGCAACTCGGGTACGCCGAAACCGCCGTAGGCATAAACCAGCGTCGGCGTGTCGGGCGCAGCGTTTTTGCCGACGTGGAAATAAGGGATGCGCTCGCCGTCGGCCGAAGTCGCCCAAAACTGCCGCACTTCGATGCCGTCTGAAACAAACTGCTGCGGCTGGCGGCGCATGACGGTCAGTTCCATCACGTTCAAATCCAATGCAAACAGCGTCAGCGGCGTGGTGAAATCGCTGGCGGCAAGGTAAACCACGTCGCCGCCCCAAGGCTGGTCGGTCATTTCCAGCGCGCCCGAAGGCAGGCGCGGCAGTTCGGCCTCCTGCCATTTGCCGTCGGCAAACCGCCACGCTTTCAGACGACCCTGTACGTTTTCCAAAAGGCTCGCCACCACGAAACGCTTAGTCGTTTCCACGCTTTCCAATGCCTGCGTTTCATCGGGCGCAAACAAAAGCTGCGCCGCCCCGAGTTCGCCCCGATTCAGCTTCACCGCCACCAGCGCGCCGCTCGGATAGCTTTGGTTCGCGCGGTGCCAGTCCTTGCGCAGCGTCAGCAAAAGATGCCCCGCCAGATAGCCGACCACGTCGCAATCATTAGGCAGGTTCAACGGTTTCGCCTCGCCTTCAGACGACACCTGCAAATACGTCTTGGTGTAAAAACCGTCCGACGCTTCAATCAAATCAATCGGCGAACCCTGCGGATCAAGGTAACGCCACGCGTTCACCATCATCGCGCCTTTATCAATTTGGTAAACCGGCAGGCTTTCCTCGAAACTCTTGCCGCGCTCCACCAGCCACACTTCGCGCGGATAGCCCGATTCGGTCAACTGGCGTTCGTCCCAAGCCGGACACACCCACACGCTGTTTTCATCGCGCCACGACACATGGTTTTTGCCTGCCGGAAAGTGAAAACCGCCTTCTACCAATTCCCCTGCTTCCAAATCCACTTCCAGCGTGTACGCCGTATCGCCGCCCGATTTGCTCAGCGTTAATAACGCGCGGTTGGGCTTTTCCACCAAGTGCGACACGCCGCCCAAATACACATCGTCGCCAAGCAGCTCGTCGAAATCCGCCACCGAAAACAGGATTTTCCACTCGGGATAGCCCGAACGGTACGTCGCCGCCGTACACACGCGGTACACGCCCTTCGGATATTCCGCGTCCTGATGGAAATGGTACATCCGCGCGCGGTGTTCCTGACAAAACGGAATCTGCCGCGTGTCCTGCATTTGATTCAAAATGCCGTCTGAAAGCGCGCGTGCCTTGCCGTTGTTTAAAAAACGCGCGCGCGTTTCGGCATTCGCTTCAGCAGCGAAGTTTTGCGTTTCGGCGGAATTGAGGTTTTCAAAATGGCGGTAGGGGTCGGGGTAGGATTTCATCGGGGTCCTTGAGGGTTGGGCAGGTCTTTATCATCGGGGAAATGCCGTCTGAAACGGGGTTCAGACGGCATTTCTGCGGCGGCTTTCCGTTGCGGTCAGCGGTGCAGGCGACGCACCAGAATATGCGAGTTCCGTCCGTTGTTGCGGTAGGCTTTGCGCCGCGTTTCGGGCAACTCGTCTTCCGATGCCGTATGAAAGCCGCGTTCGGCAAACCATTCGCCGGTATTTGTGGACAGTGCGAACAGCCTGCTTATGCCTATGCCGCGCGCCTTATCGATAATGTGGGCAAGCAGGCGTTCGCCGTAGCCGCCGTCCTGTGCCTGCGGCGAGACGGCAAGGCAGGCGATTTCGCCGCAATCGGCTTCGGCAAAGGTTTTCAGGGCGGCGCAACCGTACAGGTTGCCGTCGTGTTCGAGGATGGAAAATTCGGAAATGTGGTTTTCGAGGTATTCGCGGCTGCGGTGCAGCAGGATGCCCTGTTCTTCCAGCGGACGGATGAGGGCGGCAATGTGCGGGATGTCGCCGCTGTGCGCCTGCCGGATGGAGACGAAGGCTTCTTTGGCAATGGACGTGCCGATGCCGTTGCGGGTGAAGAGTTCTTGCAGCAGGCTGCCGTCGGCGGCCCCGTTGAGGATTTGGACGCGATGCACGCCGCCTTCGAGCGCGGCAACGGCGGACGAAATCAGCCGTCGCGTTTCGCCGCCGGCGTGTTCCGCCAGCGATTGCGCTTCCTGTGCCGAGAGGGTTTCGGCGAGCGTGCCGTCGGGGCGGGAAATGCCGTCTGAAAGGGTCAGGTAAACGAGTTTTTCGGCCTGAAGCGAGACGGCGACGGAAGCGGCGGTTTGAAGCATATCGAGATGGAAGGTTTTGCCGCCGTAGGAAGGCCCGAGCGGCGGCAGCCAGACGATATTGCCCGCGTCGAGTTGGAAGCGGAGGACGGCGGTGTCGGTTTTGCGGATAACGCCCGCGTATTCCATATCGGTTCCGTCAATCACACCTATCGGACGGGCGGTCAGGAAGTTGCCCGATACGAGCGGGACGGAAGGCGCGCGCGCGAGCCCGGAAACGCTGCCGCACAATGCGGCTTCAAAACGGCTGCGGACGGTGCCGGCAAACTGCTGCGCCTGTTCGAGCGAGGTTTCGTCGGTAACGCGCAAGCCCCGGCAATAATGCGGCGCGCGGCCTTGCGCGGCGGCGTGGCGGTCGAGGAAGTGGCGCGCGCCGTGGATGAGGACGAGCCTGATGCCCAGTTGCGACAACAGCCCGATGTCGGCGGCGAGCTTGTTTAAGGTATCGCCTTCGAGCAGGCGGTCGTCTATGCCGGCGACCAGTGTCGTGCCGCGCATTTGGCGGATGTAGGGGGCGGCTTCGCGGAAGTGGGCGACAAAGAGGTCGGGCGCGCTCATAGGATGACGAGGTAGGAAAGCTGCATAATGAGGACGATAAGGGCAAACAGGGCGGCAATAGTCCAGTTGAACCCTTCCTGACGTACAGGGGCGGCGGCAGGCACGGCAACCTGCGGTGCGGCGGCGGTTGCGGGCGGAATATCGGGCGGGGTTGTGCCGCCGTTGAGGATGCCGGCGATTTCGTCGCGGGAAATCTGTTTTTTGCCGATGGCGTTCGTGCCGATGCGGTGGACGAGTTTGACATCCGAAACAGCTTCGGGCAAATCGTTGAATATGGGTTCTTTCGTGCTTGCCAGATGGTCTTTGGCTTTAAACAGCCCTTCGCATTTTTGGCAGACGACGAAGCCTTGGGCGACGTTGAGCTGGGTTTCTTTGACCCAGAGACGGGTTTTGCAGTGGGGGCAGAAACAGGCGGGCATGGTATTTCCTCGTGTGTGTCAGGTTTGATGCCGTCTGAGGCGTAAGGCGGTTCAGACGGCATATGCTTTGTTTTTATTCTACGCCGTACTGCCGACGGTAGGCTCGGACGGGTTCGAGGAACTGTCCGAATTCGGGGTTGTTTTGCAACAGGATGAACAAATCGTTCAGGCTGGCGATGGGGGCGACGGGCAGGCCGTATTGTTTTTCCACTTCCTGAACCGCGCTCAATTCGCCGGTGCCTTTTTCCATACGGTCGAGCGCGATGGCGACGCCGGCGGGGGTTGCACCCTCCGCTTCAATCAGTTTGATCGATTCGCGCACGGATGTTCCGGCGGAAATCACATCGTCGATAATCAGCACACGCCCTTTAAGCGGCGCACCGACCAACACGCCGCCTTCGCCGTGGTCTTTGGCTTCTTTGCGGTTGTAGGCAAACGGGACGTTCACGCCTTTTTCCACCAGCATCATCGCGGTTGCCGCCGCCAAAATAATGCCTTTGTAGGCGGGGCCGAACAGCATATCGAACCCGATGCCGCTTTCAATGATGGATTGTGCATAGAATTTTGCCAGTTGCAGCGTGGACGCGCCGTCGTTGAAGAGACCGGCATTGAAGAAGTAAGGCGACTGCCGTCCTGCCTTGGTGGTGAATTCGCCGAATTTCAAAACATTTTGGGCGAGGGAGAATTTGAGGAAATCTTGGCGGAAATCAGTCATTTTGTGCTTTCTGTCAGATATTGGGACGCAGTTGCGATTCTACCGCCCCGTGCGGCGCGCTTCAACTGCCGCCTCCTTGCGCCAAGACACGTTTGAGCTGCTTGAGCGTCTGCCAGGCGCGGGCTTTGAGTTCGGGTTGGCGCAACAGCCGGGCGGGATGGTCGATGATGAAGAAGGGGCGGCCGGCGCACAGGGTTTCAATCATCGCCTGCCGTTCCGGTTTGACAAATGCCTGTCCGAGGAAAAGGACGGTGGGGGCGCGGCAGCCGTCGAGTTCGCGGGCGATTTGACCCAGCGCATTTGCGATTGCCGCTTCAGACGGCATCGGGTTGCCGACGGCGGCGGTTTTCACCCAACAGGTTTTGTGGACATAAGCGGCATCGAGCCCTGCGGCCTTGAGGATGTTGTCGAGCAGGATGCCCGGTTTGCCGTGGAACAGTTGCCCGTAAACCGCATCCTCGATCGGCGGACACAGGCTGACGACGGCAAGCTTGGTGATGCCCGAAGCGGCGGGAACGGGGGCGATGCCGTCTGAAAGGTCGGGCAGCAGGTCGGCTTCGGGTGCGGGAACGGGTTTGCGATCGTGTTCGGGTGCGGCGGTTTTCAGTGCCGCCATCGTTTCGAGCCGCGCCTGACCGTTATGGGGCTGGGAAGGGCGAATCGGCTCGGCGCGGACGGTTTGGGGACGTGCCTGTGTCGGGATTGCGGGTGTGTTTTTGGTCGGCAGGACGACGGCGGTCTGTTTCAGCCACATCGGGCCCAAGCCCAAAGCCTCGTGCAGGTGGAGGTAGCGCGCGCTTAACATATTTTCTCCATTAAGACGGCATCTTCGGTTTTACCGTCGGCTGTACGGTAATAGTTTTTCCGCCTGCCCGCAATGCTGAAGCCGTGTTTGGCATACAGTGCCTGTGCGGCGGCGTTGCCTGCGCGGACTTCGAGCAGCAGGCGTTGCGTGCCTTCGGGCAGATGTGCGAACCAATATTCGAGCAGGGCGGACGCGACACCCCGGCGGCGGTATGCAGGAGCGGTGGCAATCAGGTGCAGTTCGGATTCGTCGGGCAGGTTCTGCCAAACGATAAAGGCGGCAATCCCGCCGTCTTTTTCCGCAAGGAAAACCTGTTCGGACGGCGAAACCAGTGCGGATTCGAATTGGCGTTGCGTCCATGCGGACGGGTTGCAGACGGCATCGAGCGCGGCGAGTGCCGCGCAATCGGCATAAACGGCACGGCGGATGTTCACGGGCGCGCCCTCCGTTCGGCCTGTTCTTTGGCGGTCAGGGCGATTTTGTTGCGGACGTAGAGCAGTTCGGCGTGTGCCGCAGCGACGGCGGGAAAACCGCCTTCTGCCGCCAGATTGAGGAAGTCGGCAGCGGTCGGCATATCGGGTTTGCCTGCGAAGGGCGGACGGTTTTCCAGCGCGAACGCATTGCCGATGCCGTCTGAAAAGACGTGTCCCTCGGGGAGGGTAATGTCTGCCGTCCTACCGACTTGATAATCGCTCAAACGGCGGCGGTTCAGCGTGTCGAACCATGCATAAAACACTTCGCCCATACGAGCGTCCGTAGCGGCAAGGATGCAGCTTTGCGGCGGCGGCAGCGAGGCGGCGGCATCGAGCGTGGGAATGCCGATTAAAGGCGTATCGAACGGCGTTGCCAAACCTTGCGCCACGCCGATGCCGATACGCAGTCCGGTAAACGCGCCGGGGCCTTTCGCATAAACAATCGCCCCCAAATCGGCGGCGGTAATGCCCGCATTTCGGAACAGGGTGCGGATTTCCGTCAGGATCAGTTCGGATTGGCGGCTGCCGGCCTCCTGATGGAACAGACGGGTTTCACCGTCGGCACGCAGAGCGAGCGACAAATAGGAAGTTCCGGTATCGACGGCGAGGACGGGGCGGTTGAAATCGGCTTGCATGGTGTGGTTCTCGTTGGTTCAGACGGCATTATATAGTGAAACCGGCTTGCCTGCCGTGCCGTCGTGTCCTAGGGCGGTATGGCGCAAAAATGCCGTCCGAACGGTAAATTATCGTGTTCGGACGGCATTTTTCAAATGCTACTGTTTGCCGGCTATGCCGATTTCGTGAACCTTTTCCCCTATCTTCACGGTTGCCGAGCCGGCGATTTCTTGGGCGCGGTCGCCGAAAAGGGCGAGGTGGTAAGTGCCTTTTTCTTCGCTGCCGTAGCGCGTGTCGCCCAAAATGACGGCGTGTGATTTTTCATCTGCTTTGAGTTCGGCGGAGGCCAGATCGACATTGAGTTCGGGCGTTTTCAGGTGTTCGATTCTGCCGTAACCCTGTTTGTTGGTAAAATCGATGGTGTAGTGCAGCCTGCCGTTCGGGTCGTCGGAGCTGAATGCTTTGCCGTGATACTCGGCTTTGCCGCCGGGCAGTTGGTTGAAGGCGGTATGTTCTCCGCCCAAACCGCTGACAAGGAAGGAGCGTTGGTTTATCAGGCTGTCGATTTTGTCGGGATTGTTGACTTTTTCAGTCTGTAGGGCAACGAGGGCGGAGTGGTCCTGTTTGTATATTTGGAATTCGCCGCTTGCCAGCATGATGGTTTGTCCGTCCACTTCGATTTTTTGCACGAAGTCGAAGCGGCTGATTTTGTCGTTCTTCAGTTTGCCCGTGTTGAGGCTGTTGTCTTTACCGCCGGCTTTGAAAGTTTTTTCCGCACCTTGTGCCGACAGGGTCAGTGTTCCGTTTTGGGGAATGGAGTCTTCCAATGTCAGGGATTTCAAACCTTTGTCTTTATGGTCGAGCGGCGCAGTTAGTGCATCGGCAAGCCCCGTGCCGATGTCGGCGGCGACACCGCCGCTTCCGCCGCCTCCGCTGCTGCAGGCGGTCAGAATCAGGGTGGCGGTCAGGGAAAGGCAGCAGAAGGCAGTTCGGTTCACAGGTTTACTCCCAGTCATACACAGAATAGATAATATATAAACGTTTTGGTTGCGGTATCTTTTTTGCATACTGCATCAATGAGGCAGGTCAAAGAAGCAAAAATCAAATACCGTCCGAACAACGGTTCAGACGGTATTTTGTTTACAGGCAACCTGTTATTTGACGATTTGGTTCAATTCGCCCTTGGCATAACGGTTTGCCATTTTTTCCAAAGAAATCGGTTTGATTTTGCCTGCCTGACCTTCGCAGCCGAACGCAAGATAGCGGTCGAGGCAGATTTGCTTCATGGCCTCAATGGTTTTGCTCAGGTATTTGCGCGGGTCAAAGTCGGACGGGTTTTCAGCAAGGTAGCGGCGTACCGCGCCGGTGGAAGCAAGGCGCAAGTCGGTATCGATGTTGACTTTGCGCACGCCGTGTTTGATGCCTTCGACGATTTCTTCAACCGGCACGCCGTAGGTTTCGCCGATATTGCCGCCGTATTCGTTGATGACTTTCAGCCATTCTTGCGGAACGGAGCTGGAGCCGTGCATCACGATGTGTGTATTGGGCAGGGCTTGGTGGATTTCTTTGATGCGGTCGATACGCAATACGTCGCCTGTGGGCGGACGAGTGAATTTGTACGCGCCGTGGCTGGTGCCGACGGCAATAGCCAATGCGTCAACGCCGGTATCTTTAACGAAACGCACGGCATCTTCGACGCTAGTGAGCATTTGGTCGTGGGAAAGTTTGCCTGCCGCGCCCACGCCGTCTTCTTCGCCTGCTTCGCCGGTTTCGAGGTTGCCCAATACGCCGATTTCGCCTTCGACGGATACGCCGCAAGCGTGGGAGAAGTTAACCACGGTACGTGTGGCGTTGACGTTGTATTCGTAAGAAGAAGGGGTTTTGCCGTCTTCCATCAGCGAGCCGTCCATCATCACGGAGGAGAAGCCCAGTTGGATGGAGCGTTGGCATACATCAGGAGATGCGCCGTGGTCTTGGTGCATCACGACGGGGATGTGCGGGAATTCTTCGACAGCCGCCAAAATCAGGTGGCGCAAAAACGGCGCACCCGCGTATTTGCGCGCGCCGGCGGATGCTTGAACGATGACGGGGGCGTTGACTTGGTCGGCCGCCTCCATGATGGCGCGCATTTGTTCGAGGTTGTTGACGTTGAAGGCGGGCAGGCCGTAGCTGTTTTCGGCGGCGTGGTCGAGCAGTTGGCGCATGGATACGAGTGCCATTTTTGTCTCCTTGGGCAGTGGGGGTAAATAAGTTGGATTATAATGTTTTTTGCGGCAAAAAACTACAAACCGCTACATTGATTTTATGTTAACGATAACGGCGGGCAGACGGGTCGGATTTTGGGCGGTTCGGGGTTTTGGTGTGTCGTTTATGATAATGTTTTCACTGGTTTTTTGATATTTGTGTGGGACGGTTATGGTTTTGGACGGGTTTGCGGCGCATTTTGACGCTTATTTGGAAAACATCGTGCGCGAGGGCAAGTCGGAGCACACGGTTGCGGCATACCGGCGCGATGTGGAAGAACTGTTTGTGCTGTTGGCACAAATGCCGTCTGAAGATGCAGGCGGCGTGCCGCAGGATTTGTCGCGGCGCGATTTTACGGCGGCGTTGCGGCGGCTGTCGCAGCGCGGTTTGGCTGGTCGGACGCTGGCGCGCAAGCTGTCGGCGTGGCGGCAGTATTGTGTCTGGCTGGTCAAACGAGGTCTGCTGCATACCGACCCGACCGCCGATATCAAACCGCCGAAGCAGCCCGAGCGCGTACCCAAAGCCCTGCCGCAGGAATGGCTGAACCGGATGCTGGATTTGCCCGTGGACGGCGGCGACCCGCTGGCGGTGCGCGATCACGCGCTGTTCGAGCTGATGTACGGCAGCGGTTTGCGCGTGAGCGAGATACACGGCTTGAATGCAGATGATGTATATTTGGACGAGGCGTGGGTACACGTTACCGGCAAAGGAAGAAAACAACGTCAGGTGCCGCTGACCGGCAAAAGCGTGGAAGCCTTGAAAAACTATCTGCCGCTGCGTCAGACGGCATCGGACGGCAAAGCCCTGTTTACCGGCAGGAACGGCACGCGCCTGAGCCAACGCCAAATCCAAAAACGCCTCGAATCGTGGGCGGTGAAACACGGCGACGGCAGGCACGTTTCGCCGCATATGATGCGCCACAGCTATGCCGGACACCTGTTGCAGGCTTCGCGCGACATCAGGGCGGTGCAGGAGCTGCTCGGACACAGCAGCCTTTCGACCACGCAGATTTACACCAAGCTCGATTTCGACCACATCGCCCGCCTCTATGACGAAGCCCACCCGCGCGCCAAGCGGCAGGACGAATGACATACGGCAAAATCAGCCGTCAGCCGCACACTCTTGATATATAATTGACCGTTGCACCCGGACGACACATAAAAAAAGACACACCATGAACCCAAGCCCCCTACTCGACCTGATTGACAGCCCGCAAGACCTGCGCCGCCTGGATAAAAAACAGTTGCCCCAAGTCGCCGCCGAGTTGCGAGAGTTTCTGTTGGAATCTGTCGGGCAGACCGGCGGGCATTTCGCCAGCAATTTGGGCGCGGTCGAACTGACGGTTGCGCTGCATTATGTGTACGACACGCCCGAAGACCATTTGGTCTGGGATGTCGGCCATCAAAGCTATCCGCACAAAATCCTCACCGGCCGCAAAAATCAAATGCACACCATGCGCCAATACGGCGGTTTGGCCGGTTTTCCGAAACGCAGCGAGTCGGAATACGACGCGTTCGGCGTGGGGCATTCTTCCACATCCATCGGCGCGGCTTTGGGCATGGCCGTTGCGGACAAACAGTTGGGCAACAACCTCCGCAGCGTCGCCATCATCGGCGACGGCGCCATGACGGCGGGTCAGGCGTTTGAAGCCCTAAACTGTGCAGGCGATATGGATGTCGATTTGCTGGTCATCCTCAACGACAACGAAATGTCGATTTCCCCCAACGTCGGCGCGTTGCCCAAATACCTCGCCAGCAACGTCGTGCGCGATATGCACGGACTGCTCAGCACCATCAAAGCCCAGTCGAGCAAGGTTTTGGACAAGCTGCCCGGCGCGATGGAGTTTGCCCAAAAAGTCGAACACAAAATCAAAACCTTGGCAGGCGAAGCAGAACACGCCAAACAGTCGCTGTCGCTGTTTGAAAACTTCGGCTTCCGCTACACCGGCCCCGTGGACGGGCACAACGTCGAAAATCTGGTGGACGTATTAAAAGACCTGCGCGGCCGCAAAGGCCCTCAGTTGCTGCACGTCATCACCAAAAAGGGCAACGGCTACAAACTCGCCGAAAACGACCCCGTCAAATACCACGCCGTCGCCAACCTGCCCAAAGACGTTTCAGACGACCTCAAAACCGCAACGTCGTCTGAAAAAGAAAACAAACCCGCCGCCAAACCGACCTATACGCAAGTGTTCGGCAAATGGCTGTGCGACCAGGCGGCGGCTGATTCCCGATTGGCGGCGATTACCCCCGCCATGCGCGAGGGCAGCGGACTGGTCGAATTCGAACAACAATTCCCCGACCGCTATTTCGATGTCGGTATTGCCGAGCAGCACGCCGTTACCTTTGCCGGCGGTTTGGCTTGCGAAGGCATGAAGCCCGTCGTGGCGATTTATTCCACCTTTTTACAACGCGCCTACGACCAACTGGTGCACGACATCGCCCTGCAAAACCTGCCCGTTTTGTTTGCCGTTGACCGCGCGGGCATCGTCGGTGCGGACGGCCCGACTCATGCCGGTTTGTACGATTTGAGCTTCTTGCGCTGCGTGCCGAATATGATTGTTGCCGCGCCGAGCGATGAAAACGAATGCCGCCTGCTGCTTTCAACCTGCTATCAGGCAGACGCCCCCGCCGCCGTCCGCTATCCGCGCGGCACGGGAACAGGCGCACCCGTTTCAGACGGCCTTGAAACCGTAGCCGTCGGCAAAGGCATCGTCCGCCGCCAAGGCGAGAAAACCGCATTCATCGCCTTCGGCAGCATGGTCGCCCCCGCATTGGCGGTTGCCGAAAAACTGAACGCCACCGTCGCCGATATGCGCTTCGTCAAACCGATAGACGAAGAACTCATCGTCCGCCTCGCCCAAAGCCACGACTACATCGTTACCGCCGAAGAAAACGCCGAACAAGGCGGCGCAGGCAGCGCGGCGCTGGAAGTGTTGGCAAAACACGGCATCTGCAAACCCGTTTTGCTTTTGGGCGTTGCCGACACCGTAACCGAACACGGCGATCCGAAAAAACTTTTGGACGATTTGGGCTTGGGTGCCGAAGCAGTGGAACGCCGCGTACGTGCATGGCTGCCTGACCAATATGCGGCAAACTAAGCCACCCGTTATCGGCAGGTGAAACCCTTGCGTTTTTTACCGACGGTTTCTGTGCCGGCTTGTTCGTCCTAACAGTAGGAAACATGATTGTCCGGCCGGATATCATGCAAGACAAAATGCCGTCTGAAACCATGACGCGGTTTCAGACGGCATTGTTGCGGTTTTGTTCGGCAAGCTTACCAAATTCCGTCAAAGTTCCTCGTACCGCGCCAGAATTTCCACCTGTCCGCAGCGGTAAACGTCAGCGTGCCACCGTTTAATCCGTCTGTGGAGATGTCCAGCCGTTTGATTTTGCCGGTGCGGACGGCTTCGTAGATCGGTGCGAACCAGCGTTCTTCCCACTGCTGCAATATTGCCGCATACCGCTCCCTGTCCCCTGTCAGGGCGGTCAGGCGCAAATCGTCCATAAACAGGATATGGTGCGTGTCGGGCAGGTATGCCGCCGTTTCTTCATAGGCGCGGAAGTTGTCGGGCAATGCGCGGCGGTCGGGGTGGAAACGGCTCCAAACCGTATCGGCGAAAAGCGTGCCGCCTTGCGCGCCGCCGTTTGTGCCGTCCCAAAACCATAAGCCGTTCAATTCGGGCAGCCCGCGTTTTTTGCGGTTATGGTTGACGGGATGCGCGGCCAGCCACATTTGGATTTCGGTTTGGACGCGCAACCACGTTACCGCATCTTCTCCGTCCGGCTGATCGTCCGCGCCCAACAATCCGCCCAAGTCCAAAACGGGCTTCGCGCCCCAGCGGTACGCGCGGGGAAGGGAAACCAGCCATAATTCGGGCAGGACGGGAACGAAACGCCACGGAATATCGCCGTAAAACGCCGACAGGTCGCGGCAGAGCCGTTCCGCTTCATCCGTACCGACGTTCAGATATTCCGCCGTCAGCACATTTGCCTGATGCATCCCCATCTTTTGCCAGACGGGCGTGGCGAGCGCGACGGCTTCAGACGGCATATTCAGGCTTTGCGCCGCGCGTTCCACCAGTCTGCCGCACCACAAATAACGCGCGTAAAATGCCGAAGCCGTGCAGCTTTGGCGGTGCAGCGAGCCGTATTGCAGGATTTTGTTGAAAGCGTGCAGGCATAGAGGTATTCGGATTTCGTCTTCATCCAAATTGAGCGAGGGAATGGCGAGGGTGAGTTTCATCGTTTGGCGTTTCAGAAATGCAGGTCAGGCGCAACATTATAGAGGATTCGGCGCAAACGCCGTCAAAAAGGAACAATATGGCTGTCTTCCCACTTTCGGCAAAACATCGGAAATACGCGCTGCGTGCGCTTGCCGTTTCGATTATTTTGGTGTCGGCGGCATACATTGCTTCGACAGAGAGGACGGAGCGCGTCAGACCGCAGCGCGTGGAACAAAATCTGCCGCCGCTGTCTTGGGGCGGCAGCGGTGTTCAGACGGCATATTGGGTGCAGGAGGCGGTGCAGCCGGGCGACTCGCTGGCGGACGTGCTGGCGCGTTCGGGTATGGCGCGGGACGAGATTGCCCGAATCACGGAAAAATATGGCGGCGAAGCCGATTTGCGGCATTTGCGTGCCGACCAGTCGGTTCATGTTTTGGTCGGCGGCGACGGCGGCGCGCGCGAAGTGCAGTTTTTTACCGACGAAGACGGCGAGCGCAATCTGGTCGCTTTGGAAAAAAAAGGCGGCATATGGCGGCGGTCGGCTTCTGAGGCGGATATGAAGGTTTTGCCGACGCTGCGTTCGGTCGTGGTCAAAACGTCGGCGCGCGGTTCGCTGGCGCGGGCGGAAGTGCCCGTCGAAATTCGCGAATCCTTAAGCGGGATTTTCGCCGGCCGCTTCAGCCTTGATGGTTTGAAGGAAGGCGATGCCGTGCGCCTGATTTACGACAGCCTGTATTTCCACGGGCAGCAGGTGGCGGCGGGCGATATTCTGGCGGCGGAAGTCGTTAAGGGAGGCACAAGGCATCAGGCGTTCTATTACCGTTCGGACAAGGAAGGAGGAGGGGGCGGCAATTATTACGATGAAGACGGCAGGGTGTTGCAGGAAAAAGGCGGCTTCAACATCGAGCCACTGGTCTATACGCGCATTTCTTCGCCGTTCGGCTACCGTATGCACCCCATCCTGCACACTTGGCGGCTGCACACGGGCATCGATTATGCCGCACCGCAGGGAACGCCGGTCAGGGCTTCCGCCGACGGCGTGATTACCTTTAAAGGCCGGAAGGGCGGATACGGCAACGCGGTGATGATACGCCACGCCAACGGTGTGGAAACGCTGTACGCGCACTTGAGCGCGTTTTCGCAGGCGGAAGGCAATGTGCGCGGCGGCGAGGTCATCGGTTTTGTCGGTTCGACCGGGCGTTCGACGGGGCCGCACCTGCATTACGAGGCGCGCATCAATGGGCAGCCCGTCAATCCTGTTTCGGTCGCATTGCCGACACCCGAATTGACGCAGGCGGACAAGGCGGCGTTTGCCGCGCAGAAACAGCAGGCGGACGCGCTGCTTGCGCGCTTGCGCGGCATACCGGTTACTGTGTCGCAATCGGATTGAAGTTTGAACCGGCGACGAAAACAATGTCGTCTGAAAATCTGCAAACAGGTTTTCAGACGGCATTTGCAGTTGATTAAAATAAAGTTAAGCCAAGGAAGCACTGCCGTCATTCCCGTACGGGCGGGAATCCGGACACCACGGCACGGAAACTCATCCGCCGTCATTCCCGCGAAAGCGGGAATCTAGAAATACAACGCGGCAGGAGTTTATCGGAAATGACTGAAACCCAACGCACCGGATTCCCGCTTTCGCGGGAATGACGAAGTGGGTGGGAATCCGGATTTATCCGTTCCGGCAGTGTTTGCAAATAAAAGAAAACTCAACCGTCCCGATTCCCTACAGAGCTGTTTTACGGATTTTGCAGCGAGGGCACGGGGCGGTCTTGCGCCTGTTTGGTTTGCAGGGCCGTCAGTTTTTTCGTCAGCAGATTAAGTATCACGCCGTAGGCGGGCAGGAAGAAGAGGGTGCAGACGGTAAGTTTGAACAGGTAATCGACAAAAGCGATGCCCTGCCAGTTTGCCGCCATAAATTCATCGCTGCTTGCGTAAAAGGCAACGGCAAAAAATACTAACGTGTCCAGTGCATTGCCGATGACGGTTGATGCGGTCGGGGCAATCCACCACGCTTTCAGACGGCGTAATTTGTCGAATACGAAAATATCAAGGATTTGTCCGAGCGCGTAGGCGGCAAAACTTGCCAGCGCGATGCGTCCGACAAAGGTGTTGAATTGGGACAGCGCGCCCAAGCCCGTCCAACTGCCGTTGTGGAACAAAACGGAAAAGACGTAGGAAAGCAAAAGGGCGGGGAACATCACCCAAAAGATAATCCGCCGTGCCAAGTGCGAACCGAAAATGCGGACGGTCAAGTCGGTGGCAAGGAAGATGAAGGGAAAGGAAAATGCGCCCCAAGTGGTATGGATGCCGAAAATTTGGAAGGGGAACTGCACCAGATAGTTGCTGGCGGCGATGATGAGGATATGGAAAAGCACCAGCCAGAAGAGTGCCTTCTGTTGCTGTGCGGCGGTAAATGCGTACATAAAAATCTTTCGGAAAGGCGTTCAGACGGCATACCGTATCGAAGGAATGCCGTCTGAAAGTGGGAAGGACGGATTATTGGCTGTCGTGTTCGAACAAGCGTTTACGCGCCAATGTTTCGAACTCGGTGCCTGCTTTGCCGTAATTGGCGAAAGGATGAATGGCGATGCCGCCGCGCGGTGTGAACTCGCCGAATACTTCGATGTATTTCGGATCCATCAGGGCGATGAGGTCTTTCATGATGATGTTGACGCAGTCTTCATGAAAATCGCCGTGGTTGCGGAAGCTGAAGAGGTAGAGTTTCAGGGATTTGCTTTCCACCATTTTGATGTGCGGGATGTAGCGGATGATGATGGTGGCGAAGTCGGGCTGCCCGGTCATGGGGCAGAGGCTGGTGAATTCGGGGCAGACGAATTTGACGAAATAGTCGTTGTCGGGATGTTTGTTGTCGAATGCTTCGAGAATTTCAGGCGCGTAGCCGGTCGGATATTGGGTTTTTTGATTGCCCAAAAGCGAGATGCCTTGCAGCTCTTCGGTATTGCGGGACATAGGGTTTCCTTAGTTTTTTAGTGTGGGAGGTTTTCGAACCACGGGGCGGCGATTGTAATATAAGCGGCGGTATCTGTGTAGTTTTCTTCAGACGGCATGGTTTGGACGGCGGCGTTTTCCGTGTCATATATAGTGGATTAACAAAAACCAGTACAGCGTTGCCTCGCCTTAGCTCAAAGAGAACGATTCTCTAAGGTGCTGAAGCACCAAGTGAATCGGTTCTGTACTATTTGTACTGTCTGCGGCTTCGTCGCCTTGTCCTGATTTTTGTTAATCCACTATATAAACGAAATATATTTTCAGTTTTGCCGCCTGAAGCGTTGTTTTTTGAATATTGCATCTAAAATACTGACTTGATTGCGTTATTGCGCGGATATAGAATCTGCCTCCTATTGAAAGAATATTGTTTATATGGAATCAGGAAATTCGGAACCTAATCTTATGGATACGCACACGGACGAAACAAAACTTCAAAACACGCAAGCCAAACGCAAACGCCGCCTGACAGCATTGACGCTGCTGTTCGCGCTTGCCGCCGTCGCCGCCGTATCGGCGTTTTTTTTATGGTGGCAGCACGAAGAGGAAACGGAAGACGCTTATGTTGTCGGACGCGTGGTTCAGATTACGCCGCAAACGGGCGGTATGGTGCGGAAGGTGTTGCATGATGATACGGATGTTGTGAAGAAAGGCGATGTGTTGGCCGTATTGGACGACGGCAATTATGTGTTGGCGTATGAACGGGCGAAAAACGAGCTGATTCAGGCGGTGCGGCAAAACCGCCGGCAAAATGCCGCCACTTCTCAGGCGGGGGCGCAGGTTGCTTTGCGCCGGGCGGATTTGGCACGTGCGCAGGATGATTTACGCCGCCGGTCTGCTTTGGCGGAATCGGGAGCCGTGTCCGCCGAAGAGCTGGCACATGCCCGTGCGGCAGTGTCTCAGGCTCAGGCGGCAGTTAAGGCGGCTTTGGCGGAAGAATCTTCAGCGCGTGCGGCTTTGGGTGGTCAGGTCGCTTTGCGCGAACAGCCGGCGGTTCAGACGGCAGTCAGCAGGTTGAAAGATGCGTGGTTGAACCTTCAGCGGACGCAAATCCGCGCGCCGGTGGACGGTCAGGTGGCAAAGCGTTCGGTACAGGTTGGACAGCAGGTGGCGGCCGGTGCGCCGCTGATGGCGGTGGTGCCGTTGTCGGATGTGTGGGTTGATGCCAATTTTAAAGAGACGCAGTTGCGGCATATGAAAATCGGACAGCCTGCCGAGCTGGTGTCCGATTTATACGGTAAACAAATTGTTTATCGCGGCAGGGTGGCAGGGTTTTCGGCAGGTACGGGCAGCGCGTTTTCGCTGATTCCGGCGCAAAATGCCACGGGTAACTGGATTAAAGTGGTGCAGCGTGTCCCTGTCCGTATCGAATTGAACCGTGAAGATGTAGACAGGCATCCGTTGCGCATCGGTTTGTCGATGACGGTAAAAGTGGATACTTCCGCCGCAGGCGCGCCTGTTTCAAAAACGCCGGATGCCGTGTTGCCGGAAACTGAAGGCACGGATTGGTCGGAAGCTGACAGACTGGTGGACGAAATTCTTGAGCAATACGCGCATTGATGCCGTCTGAAACGGAGAACGCAATGGATTATCCACCGCTTAAAGGTGCGGCATTGGCATGGATTACGCTATCTTTGGGGCTTGCCGTATTTATGGAAGTTTTAGATACGACTATCGCCAATGTCGCCGTTCCCGTTATCGCTGGCAACCTCGGTGCGGCAACTACTCAGGGGACGTGGGTCATTACTTCTTTTGCTGTGGCAAACGCCGTTTCCGTGCCGTTAACGGGCTTTTTGGCAAAACGTATCGGCGAGGTCAAATTGTTTACCGCCGCCGCCGTCGGTTTCGTCATCACATCGTGGCTGTGCGGCATCGCGCCCAACCTTCAGTCGCTGGTAATTTTCCGCATCTTGCAGGGCTTTATCGCCGGGCCGCTGATTCCCTTGTCGCAAAGCCTGTTAATGGCATCCTATCCGCCCGCAAAACGGACGCTGGCACTGGCATTGTGGGCAATGACCGTCGTTGTCGCCCCTGTTCTTGGGCCGATACTCGGCGGTTGGATTTCCGGAAACTGGCATTGGGGTTGGATTTTCTTCATTAATATCCCTATCGGTATCATATCGGCATGGATTACATGGAAACATTTGAAATATCGGGAAACGGAAACCGTTAAAATGCCGACCGACTATGTCGGGCTTACATTGATGGTAGTCGGTATCGGCGCGTTACAGATGATGCTGGACAGGGGTAAGGAACTCGACTGGTTCGCCTCTGGAGAAATCATTACCTTGGGCGTAGTCGCACTGGTGTGCTTGTCGTATTTTATTGTTTGGGAATTGGGAGAAAAATATCCGATTGTCGATTTATCGCTGTTTAAAGATCGGAATTTTACCGTCGGCGTAATAGCCACATCATTGGGTTTTATGGTGTATATGGGGACGCTGACCCTGCTGCCGTTAGTGTTGCAGACCAACCTGGGCTATACCTCCACGTGGGCGGGGCTTGCCGCCGCGCCCGTCGGCATCCTCCCAGTTTTCTTGTCACCCATTATCGGCAGATTCGGCAACAAGGCCGATATGCGTCTGCTCGTAACTGCCAGCTTCCTGACCTTTGCCTTTACTTTCTATTGGCGTACGGATTTTTATGCCGATATGGATATTGGCAACGTCATCTGGCCACAGTTTTGGCAAGGTGTCGGTGTCGCCATGTTTTTTCTGCCGCTGACTACCATCACACTGTCGCACATGAAGGGAGGGCAGATTGCCGCCGCCGGCAGCTTGTCGAATTTCTTGCGCGTGCTTATGGGCGGTGTCGGCGTATCATTCGTCAGTACCCTGTGGGAACGGCGCGAAGCGTTGCACCACACACGCTTTGCCGAACATATCACGCCCTATTCTGCAACATTGCATGAAACGGCGGCGCATTTGTCCCAACAAGGCATTTCCGACAGTCAAACCCTAGGCATCATCAACAACACCATCACACAACAGGGCTTCATCATCGGATCGAATGAAATCTTTATGGCAGGCAGCCTGCTGTTCATCATCATGATTCCTGTCATATGGCTGGCAAAACCGCCGTTCCACAGCGGCGGCGGTGGACATTGAGGGATTTGAAAACTTGAAATGCCGTCTGAAAATACTGGAAATATGTTCGGACGGCATTTTGAATGCAGCAGTTCCCGAAATCCGCTATAATCGCGCCCCATCTGTTTCGCACCTGCAAACGTTCCACAGATGCGACAATTGGAAGGATTATCCGCGCAAAACAGCCGTTTTTCTCTAAAACACTTGAACTAACACTGTTTTTCGTGGTATAAATTACGTTTTACTATTTTAGAAGTTTGGAGACTGACCATGGCACGAGTTTGCAAAGTGACCGGCAAACGCCCAATGTCTGGCAACAACGTATCACACGCCAACAACAAAACCAAACGTCGTTTTTTGCCTAACTTGCAATCACGTCGTTTTTGGGTAGAAAGTGAAAACCGCTGGGTTCGCCTGCGCGTTTCTAACGCCGCTCTGCGTACCATCGACAAAGTAGGCATTGATGTCGTATTGGCTGATTTGCGTGCTCGCGGTGAAGCTTAATTTAAACCCTTAGTTAAGGATTACTGCAATGCGCGATAAAATCAAACTGGAATCCAGTGCAGGTACTGGTCATTTCTATACCACTACCAAAAACAAACGCACTATGCCCGGCAAATTGGAAATCAAAAAATTTGACCCAGTTGCCCGCAAACACGTAGTGTATAAAGAAACTAAACTGAAATAATTTCCGTTTGGTAAATAAAGCCTCCGATTGTTCGGAGGCTTTGTTTTTAAGTATTGTAAATTTCTTATTTTCAGTCGGTGTCAGATGATATTGTGTAATCAGTCAATTTATACAGGGTAATGGATTTGTCTGTTGAACTTGAACGGCAATATAGCAGGCAGTCAAATAAAATGCCGTCTGAACATGTTTCAGACGGCATTTTTTATATGATTTTAACCGGTCAGTTGTTTGGTGATCAGTTTCTTCAGCGGCGGGAAATTGTTGCTGGCACGCAATACCAAGCCGCGCAACAGTTTTGCCGGTGCGGTCTCATTGGTAAACAGTTTCAGCATCATATTGGTTCCGTGATAAAGCGGCTGGGCATGCAGCATATGTTTGTTACTGTATTTTTCCAATAATGAAGATGCACCGATGTCTTGACCGCGCTGTTCGGCTTCGATAATCAGTTTGGCCAAGATGTCCGCACTGGAAAGTCCGAGATTAAAACCGTGTGCTGTTACAGGGTGCATACCCACAGCCGCATCGCCGATCAGCGCGCTGCGTTTGCCGTAGAAACGTTTGGCAATCATGCCGACAAGGGGGTAATGGTGGATGCTGCTGACCAGTTTCATGTCGCCAAGCTTACCCTTGAGTTGTTCTTTTACGCTTGCGGCCAATTCTTCAGGCGAAAGGTTTTGAACGCTGTTGATTTTATCGGTATCGACGGTAATGACGGTATTGGTCAGGTGTTCTTCCAGTGGCAGCAGTGCGATGGTGCGTCCGTAATGGAAGCATTCGTAAGCGGTATGCTGGTTGGAAAGAGTATGTTTCATGCGGCAGACGAACATGGTTCGGCTGTAGTCGTGCATATCTGAAGAAATACCGAGTTGTCGGCGGGTTTGTGAGAAACGGCTGTCTGCTGCCAAAAGGAGGCGTGCAGTCAGGATTTTGCCGTTTTCCAAAATGACTTGCGCTTCATTATCAGATGTTTTGACTTCTTTAACGGCCGTATCGGTCAGAATGCTGACATTGTCGAGTTGTGATACGACTTCATAGGCGGCACGGCGGATATTGTGGTTGGAAATCAGATAGCCCAAACAGTCGGCAGGTTCGCCGCGCGCTTCAGTCGGTTGGGGAAAGTGGAGCTGGTAGTCGGAACGTCCGTTCAGCACTTTGGCATCGCGCAAAGGGTAGATTTCGTTTTCGGGAATTTTGTCCCACATACCCAAACGCTGCATGATTTCGCGGGAAAAATGGGTCAGGGCGATTTCGCGTCCGTCATAGGGAGGATTTTGCAGAACAGTCAGTGGGCTGCGTTCGATCAGGGTAACTTTCAAACCGCTGCCGGCAAGTTCGGCTGCAAAACTTAAACCCGCCGGGCCTGCGCCGACGACGAGGATGTCGCTGTGTAAACTCATAAAATATCCTTTGCATAGGCGGATGCCGATGATTTCAGACTGCATTTGTAAGGGCTTGAATGCCGTTTGAACTATCTGTAACAGATAGGCGATTATATCAAAACCCACTGTTGAAGAAATATGCAGGGGAGGGTGTATGCGGATTTTTATAGTGGATTAACTTTAAACCAGTACGGCGTTGCCTCGCCTTGCCGTACTATCTGTACTGTCTGCGGCTTCGTCGCCTTGTCCTGATTTAAATTTAATCCACTATACTTTCAGCTTAATGTGTATCAAATCGGGTGTGGGGTATGTAAAAAGCCGCATCGTGAAAAGATGCGGCTTCAGGTATCGGTTGGATTATTCTTCAGAACCGGTGTAAGGACGGATGCTGACAGTTTTACGGTTCAGCGCGCCTTTGGTTTTGAATTCGACATAACCGTCAACTTTGGCGAACAAAGTGTGGTCTTTGCCCATGCCTACGTTGTCGCCTGCGTGGAATTTGGTACCGCGTTGGCGTACGATGATGGAACCTGCGGGAATCAGCTCGTTGCCGTAGGCTTTAACGCCCAAGCGTTTGGCTTCTGAATCGCGACCGTTGCGGGTGCTGCCGCCTGCTTTTTTACTTGCCATTTGTAATGCTCCTAAGTTTTAAGGTTAGGCGATTGCCACGATTTCGATTTGGGTGAAATTTTGGCGGTGGCCTTGGCGTTTTTGGTAGTGTTTGCGGCGGCGCATTTTGAAGATGCGGACTTTTTCGCCACGACCGTGTGCCACTACTTTAGCCGTTACTTTTGCACCTTCGATAAAAGGTGCGCCAACTTTTATAGATTCGCCGTCAGCAATCATCAAAACTTCGGTCAGTTCGATTTGGCTGTCGAGTTCGGCTGGTATCTGTTCTACTTTCAATTTTTCGCCGACGGAAACTTTATACTGTTTGCCGCCGGTTTTTACGACCGCGTACATACTCAACTCCATAAGGGTTATGGTTAATATCCGCACACCATTGTGCGAAGCTTGGCATTGTATTGTTATTTGCCTGTTTTGTCAAAGTTTGCGCGGTTCGGATAACCATATGCCGTCTGAAAAGATGTGCCCTGATGGCTTTGCTGATATAATTGCCCACTATTTGAATCAGCTTTCAAGCGGTATCTGCCGTTTGACGGAAACGTAAACCTGAGAGTCTGCCATGCTCGAGAATCTGCCCTATTTCCGGCGACATCTGCCTGAAGACCTTGCCAAAGTCAATGAAGTCATCAACCGTGCGGTGCAATCCGATGTCGCACTGATTTCGCAAATCGGTACATATATCATCAGCGCGGGCGGCAAACGCCTGCGTCCGATTATGACGATTTTGGCGGGTAAGGCGGTCGGTTATGATGACGGGAAACTGTATTCGTTGGCGGCGATGGTCGAGTTTATCCACACTTCGACGCTGCTGCACGATGACGTGGTCGATGAAAGCGATTTGCGCCGTGGGCGGGCAACGGCAAACAATCTGTTCGGCAATGCGGCGGCAGTGTTGGTTGGCGACTTTTTATATACACGCGCCTTTCAGCTGATGGTTGCCTCGGGCAGTATGCGCGTTTTGGAAGTGATGGCGGATGCGACCAACATTATTGCCGAGGGCGAAGTCATGCAGCTGATGAACATCGGCAATACGGACATTACCGAAGAACAATATATCCAAGTCATCCAATATAAAACGGCAAAATTGTTTGAAGCGGCGGCGCAGGTCGGTGCAATTTTGGGCAATGCCCCGCCCGAATACGAGCAGGCGTTGAAAGATTACGGTATGTATGTCGGTACGGCATTCCAAATTATTGACGATGTGCTGGATTATTCGGGGGAAACCGAAGAAACAGGTAAAAACGTCGGCGACGATTTGGCAGAAGGAAAACCAACTTTGCCTTTGATTTATCTGATGCGTCAGGGTTCCGAACAGGTTGCGAACGATGTGCGTACTGCTTTGGAAAATGCAGATCGCAGCTATTTTGAGAAAATCCACGATTATGTCGTCCGTTCGGATGCTTTGGCATATTCGATAGGCGAGGCGCGCAAAGCAGTCGATTGTGCCGTTGACGCGTTGGATGCCCTGCCCGACAGCGAAGTGAAGGATGCCATGATTCAGCTGGCGAAGGAATCTTTGGTCAGGGTGTCGTAACCGATGAATTTCAGTTTTGTTCCCCTGTTTCTGGTTACGCTGATTCTGTTGGGTGTGGTCAGCAACAACAATTCGATTACCATCTCGGCAACCATATTGCTGCTGATGCAGCAGACGGCATTGGTACAGTTTGTCCCGTTGGTCGAGAAGCACGGATTGAATCTCGGTATCATTCTTTTGACCATAGGGGTTTTGAGTCCGTTGGTTTCAGGAAAGGCGCAGGTTCCTCCTGTTGCCGAATTTTTGAATTTTAAAATGATATCCGCCGTTTTTATCGGTATTTTCGTGGCTTGGCTGGCGGGACGCGGCGTGCCTTTGATGGGACAGCAGCCGGTATTGGTAACGGGCTTGCTGATCGGTACGGTCATCGGGGTGGCATTTATGGGCGGTATCCCTGTCGGGCCGTTGATTGCTGCCGGCATCTTGTCTTTTGTTGCCGGAAAGGTTTAAAATCTCCCTTTTCATTTCGGCTCGCCATAGTTCAACGGATAGAACGTATGCCTCCTAAGCGTAAAATACAGGTTCGATTCCTGTTGGCGAGGTTTGACGATTTGCATTTGTCTGTTTCCCGTGTTGCGGGAAGTTTCCGATATAAGGCCTTTCAGTGTTGGAAGGCTTTTTTGCCATCTGAAAACTTTTTCTTCCTGCTTGAAAAACCGACCTTTAGGACGGTAGAATCATGAAATGATTTTCAGGTTCCGTAAAAGATGTTCCGGCTTGGAAATCTGTTGTTTTATGATATAGTGGATTAAATTTAAATCAGGACAAGGCGACGAAGCCGCAGACAGTACAGATAGTACGGCAAGGCGAGGCAACGCTGTACTGGTTTTTGTTAATCCATTATAAAAGCTGTACAGGTATAACAATGAATAAATTTGGGGATAAGGTCGTATGAGCGTAGGTTTGCTGAGGATTCTGGTTCAAAACCAGGTGGTTACTGTTGAGCAGGCCGAGCATTATTACAAGGAGTCGCAGGCGGGTAAGGAAGTGTTGCCGATGCTGTTTTCAGACGGCGTCATTTCGCCCAAGTCGCTTGCGGCATTGATTGCGAGGGTGTTCAGTTATTCGGTTCTTGATTTGCGCCATTATCCGCGCCACAGGGTGCTGATGGGGGTGTTGACGGAGGAGCAGATGGTGGAGTTCCACTGTGTGCCGGTTTTCCGTCGGGACAACAAAGTATTTTTTGCGGTTTCCGATCCGACCCAGATGCCGCAAATTCAGAAAACCGTTTCTGCCGCAGGGATTGCGGTTGAGTTGGTCATTGTCGAGGATGACCAGTTGGCGGGTTTGCTCGATTGGGTGGGTTCGAGATCGACATCGCTGCTTCAGGAGCTTGGAGAGGAGCAGGAGGAAGAGGAAAGCCACACCCTGTATATCGACAATGAGGAGGCTGAGGACGGTCCTGTTCCGAGGTTTATCCATAAAACTTTGTCTGATGCCTTGCGCAGTGGGGCATCGGACATTCATTTTGAGTTTTACGAACACAATGCCCGTATCCGCTTCCGTGTGGACGGGCAGCTCCGCGAGGTGGTTCAGCCGCCCATTGCGGTAAGGGGGCAGCTTGCTTCCCGGATTAAGGTGATGTCGCGTTTGGACATTTCCGAAAAACGGATACCGCAGGACGGCAGGATGCAGCTGACCTTTCAAAAGGGCGGCAAGCCTATCGATTTCCGTGTCAGCACATTGCCGACGCTGTTTGGCGAAAAGGTCGTGATGCGGATTTTGAATTCCGATGCCGCGTCTTTGAACATCGACCAGCTCGGTTTTGAGCCGTTCCAGAAAAAATTGTTGTTGGAAGCGATTCACCGTCCTTACGGGATGGTGCTGGTAACCGGTCCGACGGGTTCGGGTAAGACGGTATCGCTCTATACCTGTTTGAATATTTTGAATACGGAGTCGGTAAATATTGCAACGGCGGAAGACCCTGCCGAGATTAACCTGCCGGGCATCAATCAGGTTAACGTCAATGAGAAGCAGGGGCTGACTTTTGCCGCTGCTTTGAAGTCTTTCCTGCGTCAGGATCCGGACATCATTATGGTCGGTGAGATTCGTGATTTGGAAACTGCCGATATTGCGATTAAGGCGGCACAAACAGGGCATATGGTGTTTTCCACCCTACACACCAATAATGCGCCGGCGACGTTGTCGCGTATGCTGAATATGGGTGTCGCTCCGTTTAATATTGCCAGTTCGGTCAGCCTGATTATGGCGCAGCGTCTTTTACGCAGGCTGTGTTCGAGCTGCAAACAGGAAGTGGAACGCCCGTCTGCCTCTGCTTTGAAGGAAGTCGGCTTCACCGATGAGGACCTTGCAAAAGATTGGAAACTTTACCGCGCCGTCGGTTGCGACCGTTGCCGGGGACAGGGTTATAAGGGGCGTGCGGGCGTGTATGAGGTTATGCCCATCAGCGAAGAAATGCAGCGTGTGATTATGAACAACGGTACGGAAGTGGATATTTTGGACGTTGCCTATAAGGAGGGTATGGTGGATTTGCGCCGGGCCGGTTTGTTGAAAGTTATGCAGGGCATTACTTCATTGGAAGAGGTAACGGCAAATACCAACGATTAGGTTTGAGAATGAAAATGCCGTCTGAAGCGTGTTTGTTTCAGACGGCATTTGACTTTCAGGGTGTTTGCCGGGAAGGCGGGGCGGTCAGCGGTATGCCCCGTCGGGTTCGGATATTTCCGGCAAACTTTCCGTTTGGTCGGAAACCGTATATTTCCCGTCTGCCCATCCGCCCAAGTCGATCAGTTTGCAGCGTTGCGAACAGAAGGGGCGGAATGCGTTTTCCGGTTTCCATATTACTGCCGTTTGACAGGTCGGACATTTGACTTGAAGGCGTGTTTGCCGCGATTCAGCCATTGTGTTTTCCTTGTGTTGGTTTTGAGGCGAAAATCCCTGAATAAAACGCGTGCAGGCGCATTGTTTTCTCACGCAGGCTTTTGAGGCTGCCGTTATTGAGCAGCACATCGTCTGCAAGCAGCAGGCGTTCGGATTCGGATGCCTGATGGCTGATGATGTCCGCCACCTCGCCGCGCGTCAGCCCGCTGCGTGCCATCACCCTGCCGATACGTTTTTCCAAAGGTGCGCTTATGGTCAGGACACGCCGTATCAGGCTGATAAATTGACGCTTCTCCGTCAGCAGCGGGATTTCGACAATGCCGTAGGCCGCATCGGTAAAGGTTTCTTGCTGTTTTTTGATTTCTGAGAAAATCAGCGGCAACATCACGGATTCGAGCAAGGCTTTGCGCGATGGGGAGGCAAAGATTTCTTTACGCAAGATGTCGCGCCGCAACAAACCCTGTGTGTCGAAAACGGTGTCGCCGAACAGCCGCCTGATTTCCGGCAGGGCGATGCCGTCTGAAGCCGTCAGCGAGTGCGCCGCCGCGTCCGCATCGATGCGCGGCACGCCCAAATCGGCAAAACATTGCGCGGCTGCCGATTTGCCGCTGCCGATTCCGCCGGTCAGCCCGACCCATGCCGTCATCTTACAGCACCGGATGGGTCAGCCACCAGTTGACCGCCCGCCATACGGAATCGTTTGCCGCAAAAATTATCCAGCCCGAAACTGTCAGTGCGGGGCCGAAGGCAAAATGCTGCCCCTTGGCGATGCGCATAACGATTGCCGCAATCAAACCGATCAGTGAGGAAACAAAAATCAGCATGGGCAATGCGGATATGCCGAGCCACGCGCCCAATGCGGCAATCAGTTTGAAATCTCCGTTGCCCATACCGGTTTCGCCTTTAATCAGTTTATATACCGCGCATAAAAGCCATATTGAACCATAGCCGGCAACCGCACCTAAAACGGCAGACTGCAAAGGCACGAAGCCGCCGTCCAAATTAAATATCAGCCCCAGCCAAATCAAGGGTAATGTCATCGAGTCGGGCAGGTATTGGGTGTCCGCATCGATAAAGGTCAGGGAAATCAGAAACGCGGTCAGCACCAATCCGCCCAGCGTAATCCAAGACCAGCCGTATTGCCAGGCGACCAGCCCGAACAATACGCCGGTCAGCAGCTCGATTAAGGGATAACGTATGCTGATTTTGGTGCGGCAGGAAGCGCATTTGCCGCGCAGGAGCAGGTAGCTGACAATCGGGATGTTCTGCCACGCGCGTATCGGTGTGCGACATTTCGGACAGCAGGAATCCGGCTTCATCAGGTTGAAGGTACGGCTTTCCTCGTCGGTCAGCGGCAGGTTTAAATGTTCTTTGGCAAATACCGTCCAGCCACGTTCCATCATAACGGGCACGCGGTAAATGACGACATTCAGGAAGCTGCCGACCAGCAGCCCCAAAACCGCCGCCAAAGGTACGGCAAACGGAGGCAGTACAGATAAAGCAAACATATTTTGCCCTCGATATATTCAAAGCAAAAACAAACCGGCGCAGAACCAATCCGCGCCGGATCCGTATGACGGGTCAGCCGACCACGTTGCCCAAGTTGAACAACGGCAGATACATAGCGACCAGAAGCGTACCGATGACCAAGCCCAAAATCACAATAATAATCGGCTCCATCATAGCGGACAGCCTGCCGACCGCATTGTCCACCTCGTCTTCATAAAATTCGGCGGCTTTGTTGAGCATATCGTCCAAAGAACCCGATTCCTCGCCGATGGAGGACATCTGCACCATCATATTGGGGAACAGTTCCGTCGCACGCATCCCGGAAGTCATGGACAGGCCTTGGATGACGCGCGTACGGATTTCCCGGGTGGCTTCTTCATAGATTAAATTGCCCGCTGCACCGGCGGTGGAGTCCAAGACATCGACCAAAGGCACGCCTGCCGCAATCAGTGTCGCCGTCGTCCTGCCCCAGCGGGCAATCGTCCCTTTGCGGACGATGTCTCCGAAAATCGGCATACGCAGCAGCAGGGCATCCATACGCCGTTGGATTTTAATCGAACGCGCCTTCAATTTGAGGAAGCCGTATATGGCAAAGCCGAGTGCGATCAGCACCATCCAGCCGTATGAGACGAAAAAGTCGGACATATCCATCACTGTTTGGGTCAGTGCGGGAAGCTCCGCGCCCATATTGGCGTAAACCTCTTTAAAGGCGGGCAGTACGAAAATCATCATCACGAATACCAAACCGATGGCGACGGCGATGACGGATACCGGATAGGTCAGCGCGGTTTTTACCTTTTTGCGGATGGCCTGGGTTTTTTCCTTGTAAACTGCCAATTTGTCCAACAGGCTTTCCAACACGCCGCCCGTTTCGCCCGCCGCAACTAGGTTGCAGTAGAAGCGGTCGAAATATTTAGGGTGGTTGGAGAATGCGCGGCTCAACGTGCTGCCCTGTTCCACATTGTTGCGGATTTCCATCAGCATTTCCGTCATAGACGGGTTGCCGTGTCCGCGCGCCACAATTTCAAATGCCTGCATCAACGGAAGGCCCGCTTTAATCATCGTGGACAGCTGGCGGGTAAAGACGGTGATGTCTTCTTGTGTGATTTTGCGCTTGGAGCTTGTTTTCACACGGGTAACCTGCAACGGGCGGATGCCGCGTTTTGCCAGTTTTTTGCGCGCCTCTTCTTCGGTAAACGCGGATACTTCGCCGTTGACCAGTTTGTCGGAGGCGGAATGCCTGCCTTCAAAGATAAAGCGTTTTTCTTTCTTTGCGAACAAAGAAAATCCCCCATTTTTAGCCATATTCTAGCCCCGTAAAGTAATTGGAATAAAATGTAAGAAATATCGTTAAAAAACAGTATCGGCGTGTTCCCAGTAAGATGGAAACCGCCGACATCCCGCCTGCGGGCGGCAAACGGGACGGAATCGGATGCGATTATACCTTATTAGGCGGCTGTCCGGCATTTATCCGCCTGTAATTAATCCGGCCGGCTGCCGTTTGCAGGGCGGCTGCCTTCAGACGGCACGGCAGGGGCGGGATTCGTCAGGATTCGGACGGTTTGCCTTTGGTTTTGATGCCCAGCGTCAGGACGGCGGCGACGGCGAGGAAAATGCCGGCAAAGGTCATGGCGTTGGCGGGGTTTGCGCCGAGAAAGGTGTTGTAAACCCAACCGAAGGTTACGGTTTCGATCAGCATGGGGATGACGATCATCATGTTGACGATGCCCATGTACACGCCGTAACGCGCTTTGGGGATGGAGTTGACGACAATCATGAACGGCACGCCCATCATGCTTGCCCAACCTACACCGAAACCGATCATGGGTGCGAACATGAGGTATTTGTCGGAAATATGGGGAATTGCCAACAGTGCGGCGGCAGCAAGGGAAACGGCGAAGGCGTGGACGTATTTGGCGGCGTATTTGCGTGCGAGCCACATCAGTCCGAACGCGGAAACAAAGGTTACGATGTTGTAGAAACCGTTGATCAGACCCGTCCAGGCGACTGCCTGTTCGTAGGCGGCTTTGTCGGCGGCGGTCGAGTGCCAGACGGATTGGACGATGCTGTGGGAGATGTATTGCCAGTAGATGAAGAGGGCGTACCACTGGAAGAGGTACACAAGGGCGAGCTGCCACAGGGTTTGGGGCATTTCTTTGATGGCGGCGAAGATGTCTTTGACCGCGCCCAAGGGATTGCCCGTTTTGGCTTTCAACTCGGCGGCTTCTTTGCCTGTGGGCATTTTTTCCTGCGTGGAGAGGATGGTAATGAGCACCGAGCCGATGGAACAGACTGCGCCGATGTAGAAAGAGCCGAATACCCAGTAGGGAATGCCTGCTTCGGAGGTCTGCTTGAGCCAGCCGATTTGTTGGAAGATGTAGAGGGAGACGTTTGCCAGCGTGATGCCCAAGCCGGTAAACACGGACTGCATCAGAAAGCCGGTAGGCTGCTGTTTCTCGGGAACGGTGTCGGCAACGAAGGCGCGGAAGGGTTCCATGGCGGTGTTGTTGCTGATGTCCAAAAGCCAAAGCAGCATCACGGCGACCCACAGGGCGGTAACGTGCGGATAGATGAAGAGGCAGAGGCTGCACCCGATTGCGCCGATGAGGAAATACGGACGGCGGCGGCCCAGGCCGGGTATCCAAGTGCGGTCGGACATCGCGCCGATAAGCGGTTGCACCAAAAGCCCGGTAATCGGTCCCGCCATATTGAGGACGGGCAGTTGTGCGGGGTCGGCCTGAAGGAAGCTGAAGATGGGGTTGATGGCGGTCTGCTGCAAACCGAAGCTGTATTGGATGCCGAAGAATCCGAAGTTCATCAGCATGATTTGGCGAAGCGTCATTGCCGTTTGTGGGGAAACCTTCATATCGACCTGCTCCTGAGGAAAATGGGAAGAAACAACAATTTGCGAAGCGGTGTGCCGCTTTCTTTTGCCAACCGTGCCGTCGTGCGGCATCTTGTAGGTATCTTACAGACGATAACCCCCGTCTTTCATTCGATTACAAAGAATAGCACAAGTTTTTTGCATCCTGCACCTTCATCGGTATCCTGCTTGATAAAAATCAATTCTACTGCCGTCTGAAAGCGGGGCGTAGTGTTTCCGTGATTCGCCAAAGCCGCTGCCGTTTGTTAAACTACATTCTGCTACATTTTAATCCGGTTCTGAAAAATCAAGGAAAACAGATGAATGCCTTTACCCGTGCATGGTATGCGCTCGAACGCCATTATCAGGATACGCGTCATGTCCTTTTGCGCGACCGCTTTGCCTGCGAACCGGACCGGTTTGAGCGTATGCACGAGCGTTTGGACGGGATGTTGTTCGATTACAGCAAAAACCGTTTGGGCGAAGATACGCTGCAACTGCTCTGCAATCTTGCCGACGCGGCGGATTTGGAAGGGAAAATGCGTGCTTTGCGGACGGGTGCGAAAGTCAACGGCAGCGAGGGGCGTGCCGCGCTGCATACGGCTTTGCGCCTGCCCGACGGTGCGGATGCCGTTTATGTGGACGGCAGGGACGTGTTGCCCGAAATCCGCCGCGAGTTAAATCGTGCGTTGGAGTTTGCACGCGGTTTGGACGACGGTTCGTACAAGGGGGCGACGGGAAGGCGGATTACGGATTTTGTCCACATCGGCATAGGCGGATCCGACCTCGGGCCGGCGATGTGCGTGCAGGCACTCGAGCCGTTCAGACGGCATATCGCCGTCCATTTTGCCGCCAACGCCGACCCTGCCTGCCTAGATGCGGTTTTATGCCGTCTGAACCCTGAAACAACAATGTTTTGCATTGCCAGCAAGTCTTTCAAAACGCCCGAAACCTTGCTCAATGCAGAGGCAGTCAAGGCGTGGTATCGCGGTGCAGGGTTCTCGGAACAGGAAACGGCGCGCCATTTTTGCGCGGTGTCTGCCGATACGGATGCAGCGCAAAGTTTCGGTATTGCGGCGGAACGCGTGTTTGCGATGTACGACTGGGTGGGCGGACGCTATTCCGTCTGGTCGCCCGTCGGTTTGCCCGTGATGGTTGCGGTCGGCGGGGCGCGTTTCCGCGAGTTGTTGGCGGGGGCGCACGCGATGGACAGCCATTTTTTCCACACGCCGCCGCGCCGCAACATTTCCGTGCTGATGGCGCTGATTGCCGTGTGGTATAACAATTTCCAGCACGCTGACGGGCAGACCGCCGTTCCGTATAGCCACAACCTGCGCCTGCTGCCGGCGTGGCTGAACCAGCTCGATATGGAGAGTTTGGGCAAAAGCCGCGCTTCAGACGGTAGTCCCGCCGCGTGCAAAACGGGCGGCATCGTGTTCGGCGGTGAAGGGGTCAACTGCCAGCACGCCTATTTCCAACTGCTCCACCAAGGCACGCGCCTGATTCCCTGCGACTTTATCGTCCCGATGACGGCGCAGGGCGTGGAGGACGGACGCAACCGTTTTACCGTTGCCAACGCTTTTGCACAGGCTGAAGCCTTGATGAAGGGCAAAACCTTGGACGAAGCACGCGCCGAACTGGCAGATTTGTCCGAAGCGGAACGCGAACGTCTCGCGCCGCACAAAGAGTTCCCCGGCAACCGCCCCAGTAACAGCATCCTGCTCGACCGCCTCACGCCCTACAATCTGGGTATGCTGATGGCGGCTTACGAACACAAAACCTTCGTCCAAGGCGCGATATGGAACGTCAACCCCTTCGATCAGTGGGGTGTGGAATACGGCAAACAGTTGGCAAAAACCATCATCGGCGAACTGGAAGACGGCACGTCCGTACACGATGCCTCGACCGAAGGGCTGATGGCGTTTTACCGCGAATGCCGTCTGAAAGGCGGCGGTGCGGCATAAAGGTACTGCCGCCGTTCTGTATTGATTCGGGTACGGAAAAGGCAATGCCTGCCGCCCGCCCGATTCCGAAACGCCGGCATCCGGCAAACCCGCAGCGCGGCTGACGGGCGGGCGTTTGTATGGCACAATAGCACGTTTGTTCCAACCGCTATGCCGTCTGAACAATACCGGCAAGCGTCCCGAAATATCTCGAACCAAGGAAACATTATGTCTTTGCAAAACATCATCGAAACCGCCTTTGAAAACCGCGCGGACATCACTCCGACCACCGTTACTCCCGAAGTTAAAGAAGCCGTGTTGGAAACCATCCGCCAGCTCGATTCAGGCAAACTGCGCGTTGCCGAACGCTTGGGCGTGGGCGAATGGAAAGTCAACGAATGGGCGAAAAAAGCCGTGCTGCTGTCCTTCCGCATCCAAGACAACGAAGTCCTCAACGACGGCGTGAACAAATACTTTGACAAAGTGCCGACCAAGTTTGCCGATTGGTCTGAAGACGAGTTCAAAAACGCAGGCTTCCGCGCAGTTCCGGGTGCGGTTGCGCGTCGCGGCAGCTTCGTTGCCAAAAATGTCGTGCTGATGCCGTCTTACGTCAACATCGGCGCATACGTCGACGAAGGCGCGATGGTCGATACTTGGGCAACCGTCGGCTCTTGCGCGCAAATCGGCAAAAACGTCCACTTGAGCGGCGGTGTCGGTATCGGCGGCGTACTCGAACCCCTGCAGGCCGCACCCACCATCATTGAAGACAACTGCTTCATCGGTGCGCGTTCTGAAATCGTTGAGGGCGTGATTGTCGAAGAAGGCAGCGTGATTTCTATGGGCGTGTTCATCGGCCAATCCACCAAAATCTTCGACCGCACCACCGGCGAAATCTACCAAGGCCGCGTACCGGCAGGTTCGGTCGTCGTGTCCGGCAGTATGCCTTCCAAAGACGGCAGCCACAGCCTCTACTGCGCCGTCATCGTCAAACGCGTGGACGCGCAAACCCGCGCCAAAACCAGCGTGAACGAATTGTTGCGCGGCATCTGATGCCTTAAACCGTATTTGAAACGTCCAATGCCGTCTGAAATCCGCTTCAGACGGCATTGCCGTTTGCACGCTGCAAAGTGAAAACACAGAAACAGGGACAATTTGCTATAATCAACGGTTTAGAACGAACCGAACACTATTTGAAGGATACAAAATGGGTTTTCTGCAAGGCAAAAAAATTCTGATTACCGGCATGATTTCTGAGCGTTCCATCGCTTACGGCATCGCCAAAGCCTGCCGCGAACAGGGCGCGGAACTGGCGTTTACCTACGTTGTGGACAAACTGGAAGAGCGCGTCCGCAAAATGGCGGCGGAATTGGATTCCGAACTCGTGTTCCGCTGCGATGTCGCCAGCGATGACGAAATCAACCAAGTTTTCGCCGACTTGGGCAAGCATTGGGACGGCTTGGACGGTTTGGTGCATTCCATCGGCTTCGCGCCGAAAGAAGCCTTGAGCGGCGATTTCCTCGACAGCATCAGCCGCGAAGCGTTCAACACCGCACACGAAATTTCCGCATACAGCCTGCCTGCGCTGGCAAAAGCCGCCCGTCCGATGATGCGCGGCAGAAACTCCGCCATCGTCGCCCTGAGCTACTTGGGCGCGGTACGCGCGATTCCGAACTACAACGTGATGGGTATGGCAAAAGCCAGCCTTGAGGCAGGCATCCGCTTTACCGCCGCCTGTTTGGGCAAAGAAGGCATCCGCTGCAACGGCATTTCCGCCGGTCCGATCAAAACGCTTGCCGCCTCCGGCATCGCCGATTTCGGCAAACTCTTGGGACACGTCGCCGCCCACAATCCCCTCCGCCGCAACGTTACCATCGAAGAAGTCGGCAATACCGCCGCCTTCCTGCTGTCCGACCTGTCGTCCGGCATTACCGGCGAAATCACTTACGTTGACGGCGGTTACAGCATTAATGCCTTGAGCACCGAGGGATAATCCGCCGTTTTCAAATCCGTGCGCTGTCCGTGCCGCATATCGGTTTCGGGCGGCGGTTTGCCGTCTGAAGCGTATTTCCAGAGAAATGCCCGACTTGCGGCAGGCGGGATGGGAAATGCGGACGCTTGTTTTAACTGATTGCCTTTGTGCCGACTTGCGGCAGGCGCGGCGGAAACGGTCCGGATGCGAAAATGCCGTCTGAAACGCCAAACGGGTTTCAGACGGCATTTTTTTATTTAAAGCATCAGCACACTTCGACCAGCCAGCCGTATTTGTCTTCCGCCAAACCGTACTGGATGTCGGTAATCGCCTTACGGATGGCATAGCCGCGTTCTTGGCTTTTCACTTCGATTTCTTTGCCGCCGATGACGAAGGAAGTAACCGGCGAGATGACCGCAGCCGTACCGGTCAGAATCGCCTCCGCACCGTTTTCCACAGCAGCTTTCAGTTCGTCAACCGTGAAATTACGTTCGCTGACGGTATAGCCCAAATCTTTGGCAACCGTCAGTACGGAATCGCGGGTTACGCCGTGCAAAAACTCGTCGGTCAGCGGTTTGGTAATGATTTCATCGCCGTTAATCAGGATAAAGTTGGACGCGCCGGTTTCCTGCACGTCGCCGTTCGGGCAGAATAGGACTTGATTTGCGCCGTATTCGGCTTTCGCCTTCAGCACCCAGTGCATGGCGGAAGCGTAGTTGCCGCCGCATTTGACGCGGCCCATGTGCGGGGCGCAGCGGATGTGTTCGGTTTCCACCAAAATTTTGACGGGCGAGCCGACTTTGAAATAGTCGCCGACGGGGGAAGCCAAAATATACAGCAGGGCGGTTTCGGAAGGAGAACCGGCCTTGCCGATAACGGGATCGGTACCGATTAAGGTCGGGCGCAGGTACAGCGCGGCAGGCGCATCGGGAATTTCATCGGCGGCACGTTTGACCAGTTCGACCAAAGCATCGAGATAAGCTTGGGTTTCGGGGCGCGGCAGGTGCAAAATGTCCGCACTTTGCTGCATGCGCGCGATATTGGCAGTCGGACGGAACAGTACGATTTTACCGTCTGCCTGACGGAAAGCTTTCAGTCCCTCGAAACATTCGCTGCCGTAGTGCAGGGCGTGCGCGCCGGGTGCGAGGGTGAGGTCTTGCGAGGATTGCCATTCGGCAGCCTGCCATTTGCCTTCGCGGTAGGCGAGGACAGGCATTTGACTGTGAAAAACGCTGCCGAATACGGCGGGTACGGGTCTGCTCATAATGTAAAGCCTTTCTTATTCGGATATGTATCCGGACATTTTAATCCGTATCGGGGACGGATGACAATCTGCCGTCCGCGCTCATTCGGACAACAGGTATGCTTCGGACGTATGGTGCGGTTTCCGTTCTTCTTCGGGCGGCAGCCGCATATAGTCGCCGTAATATTGCGTCAGGTGTTCGTGGTAGCCGTTCATCACTTGAAACTGCCTGCCCTCGAATGTTTTATAGACGACGCTGTCGAAATATTTTTTGGGCATATAGGATTTCCGCCAGCCGCCGTAATCAGATAAAACCAAGCCGATGAAACCGCATTCCCGAATCGGGTAGGCGGTTTGGAACTGTTGCAGGTTGCGCGTCATTTTGTCGAACAGGAAACGGCTCAGGCTGCCGAGGATTTTGTGTTTCAGGCTGCCTTCTTTTGCCTTCAGCCACCTTTTTTTGCAGGAAGAAAAGCGCAGCTTGATGCGGCGGTGCCGTTTCATCATACGGAAAATGGTTTTTGGTTCGTCAGGTACGCCGTCATAAATGAAAATGTCGATAAATAAAGGGCTTTTTTTGCCGTATGCGTCGATGAGTTCTGCACGCGGATCGAAGATTTTTGCCATTTCCCCGGTATGTCGGGCGCGGATGTCTTCGGCGGTTTCCAAAAAATAGTGCGGGTGCGCGGTTTTTTGCCAAACGCCGACAAATTTTTGGTATTCGTCGCGGTGCATATAAACGTCGATGTCGTCGTCCCAAGGGATGAAGCCTTGGTGGCGTATCGCGCCGATCAGTGTGCCGCCGCCGAGCGAATAGCGGATGCCGTGCCGTTCGCACAGGGCGTGGAAATCGTCCAAAATGTCGAGGCAGACGAGCTGTTGTTCCCTGAGTGTCAGTTTTTTCATTTAAATTCCTTATATATTGCACCCCGTCAAAGGGGCGCATTGCTTTTCTTTACGGTTGGAACGCCGTCATCCGCAGCGGCAAACCCGTCGGGCAATACGGCAGGGGCGCGTTTTATGCACCGCCTTGCGCGTCGGGGCATTGCCGCTCTTTAAGGGGGGAGAGTTGCCGCAAGATGGCGCGGTAGTCTTCTTGGTCGTCCATTTCAAATATGTCGCCGCTGCCGAGCAGCTCGGTGCGGATGTCCAGTTTGCCGAGGTGTTCCATCGGGATGTTGTCCCAATAGAGTTTGGGGTTTTCCAAGCGTTCCGCGCCGGCGTATGCCCCGAGCAGGTTTAAGATGGTGCGGCAGTCTTCCGCCGTCCAATAAGACACGCCCGACAGGCTGGGGCGGGGCTGGGAACCGATGTCGATGCGGACGACCCGTCCGATGCCGTCTGAAACGGGCAGCCATTCGTTGTGCGTGCGGGCGCGGACGACGGTGAAATAGGTGCTGTGCTGCGGGCGGTTTAAAAAAATATTGCGTCCGAGCACCACGTCGGCATCGACGACGTAGCAGCCGTTGAAAAAATCACGCGCCAGCGAAAAGGAATAGATGCTGTTGTATTCCCGATATTTTTCGTTGTGAATCAAAATACAGCCGTATTTTTCTTGAAGATAATCGAATTGCCGGTGCAAATGGCCGGTCACGACGGCGATATTGCTTATGCCGGCTTCGCGCAGGAAGGACAGCGTCCTTTCGAGGTTGGGTGTGCCACAGATGTCCAAAAGGGCTTTGTGGACGGTTTGCGTCATTTCTTTAAAGCGGCTGCCCAGCCCCGCCGCCAAAATAATGGCATTCATATTTCACCTTTCCGCCCGCATAGGCTCAATGCCGCGCCGGTTCCCAACAAAACCGCCCACATTATGGCGGACGGCGGAACCGGGTGGCGGTAAACGAAAAACCCCAAAACCATCGCCCAAACAGGGTAGGTAATGTTCAAAGCCATCGCCTTGAGGGGTTTCAACAGATAAATCGCCTGATAATAACAGGCATAAGACAACGCGCCGAAGGCAATAATGCCGATGATGCGCGCGTCGTACAAATCGGAGGGGTTTAAAGAAAACCCCCGGGCAGACAGGCAGACAAGGATCAGCAGGTAGCCGCATACCGATCCGCACAGGCGCAAACAATAAACCTGAAGGCCGGAGAGCGTACGCATCGTCCGGGCAGACAAAACAACCTCGAGCGACCAGCCCGAAACGCACACCGCGATACAAACCAACCCCAAAGCGTTCAGTCCGCCCCGTCCGCCCGCATCCGCAGCCAAGCCCGCCGAAGAGAGTACCGCCAGCGCGAAACCGGCACGCGCCGCCGCTCCCGTGCGTTCCTTTAAAAACCAAGCCGACAAAGCCGCCGCCAATACGGGGAACAGGGACGATAAAGGCGCTGCGTAATATACCGTCAGGTAATGGATGCCCAAAAGGTATGCCGACATACCGACCGGCCCGCCGAGCAGTCCCGACAACACGGGCCGCCAAAAAACGCCGCGAAACCCCGGCCGCCCGCCGCTCCCCAAGCCCGCCCACACTGCCGACAAAGAACACAAATCAATCAAAAACAGCAAAAAAACCATCTGTCCGAATGCCGCGCCGCGCGCAAACGGCAAACGGTCGAACAACAGGCCGGAAGCCGCCCAAAATACCGCCGAGGCCGCTCCGAACAGATAACCGCGCATCACGGCAGCACCTCCGACAGTTCAAACGCCGCCGCCAGCCGCCGTGCCGCATAACCGCCGAAATCTTCGCCCTGTTCCTCTTTAACCTTCGTCCACAAAAACCACAGCACGTTTTGGCAAAACCGGTGGATGTTCAGGCGCGCCGCCGCGTCCCGCGCCGAGATGCCGTCTGAAGCCCCGCCGGCAAGATAGGCCTCCAGCAGGCAGCCTGCCGCTTCAGACGGCATCCGCCCCTCCTCGATAACGGCGGCAAGGTCGAACAAGGGGTCGTTCATACCCGAATACTCCCAATCGATAAAAAACAGCCCCTCCCCCTGCAACAGCATATTTTCCGGTACCAAATCATTGTGGCACGGGCGAAGGGGCAGTTTCCGGCATACGCCTTCCAGCCGCCAAAAAGCATCCGCAAGCCTGTCCATACGCGCGTCCGCCTTCAGGAACAAATCCTTGTCCTGCAATAAGGAAAAATACCGGCGGAATGCGTCAAAGGCATTGAATGTGTTGCGGAAGGCAAAGTTTCCGCCGTGCAGCCGGCGCAGGTTGCCCGCAACCAGGCGCAGGTAGCGTTCGTCTTGCAGTTGCGTTTGATTTAAGGGCGCGGAGTTTTCCAGATAACGCGTCAGCTTCACACCGCTTTGCACATCCAAAACGGGCGTTTCCACATTCAACCCGGCGCGGTACGCCAAATCATTGTTGAACGCCTCGTGCTCCCGGTCGATTAAGGCGGCGCGGGCGGGATGGGGCAGGCGCAGGACGAATTTCCCGCCGGGCAGGTCCAGCAGGATATTTTGGTTGGTCATCCCCCCGATGGGGGAGAAGGGGACGGCGTGGCGCGTGAGAAAATCAAATACTTCGTCAGGCTTGCGGCAGGTTTGGGCAAAGCCTACAATTTTATTGATTGATTGATTGATTGATTGATTGATTGATTGCATGGCATTTCTGTATCGGCGCGAGGAGTTTGTCTTTGCATATTTTAGCATTGCGGCCTGTCCGTGTCAGCGGCTTCCCTATCCGGAAACGTTCAAATCGTTTAAACTTGCACAATCCGGCTGCCGCACCGTTTGGGTGCGCCGCCCGTCTGTCTTACCTGCGGAACACATATGAAACTTATTTATACCGTCGTCAAAATCATCATCCTGCTGTTCTTCCTGCTGCTTGCCGTCATTAATACGGATGCCGTTACCTTTTCCTACCTGCCGGGGCAGAAATTCGATTTGCCGCTGATTGTCGTATTGTTCGGCGCGTTTGTCGTCGGCATCGTGTTCGGAATGTTTGCCCTGTTCGGGCGGCTGCTGTCCTTGCGCGGCGAAAACAGCCGCCTGCGTGCGGAAGTGAAGAAAAGTGCGCGCTTGAGCGGACAGGAATTGACTGCGCCGCCGGCACAAAATGCTGCCGAATCTGCCAAACAGCTTTGAGAAAGCCGATATGGACAATGAATTGTGGATTATCCTGCTGCCGATTATCCTTTTGCCCGTTTTCTTCGCAATGGGCTGGTTTGCCGCCCGCGTGGATATGAAGACCGTGTTGAAACAGGCAAAAAGCATACCGTCGGGATTTTATAAAAGTCTGGATGCACTGGTTGACCGCAACAGCGGACGTGCCGCCAGGGAATTGGCAGAGGTCATCGATCAGCAGCCTCAGTCATACGACTTGAACCTCACCCTAGGCAAGCTTTACCGTCAGCGTGGCGAAAACGACAAAGCCATCAATATGCACCAAACATTGCTGGACTCTCCCGATACAACCAGAGCCAAGCGTGCGCGCGTATTGTTTGAATTGGCGCAAAACTATCAAAGTGCGGGGTTGGTTGACCGTGCCGAACAGATTTTCCTCAGTCTGCAAGACGGTGAAATGGCGCGTGAAGCCAGACAGCACCTGCTCAATATCTACCAGCAGGACAGGGATTGGGAAAAAGCGATTGAAACCGCCCAACTTCTCAGTCACGACGAACAGACATATCAGTTTGAAATCGCACAGTTTTATTGCGAACTTGCACAGGCTTCATTGTTTAAGTCCAATTTTGATGTTGCACGTTTTAATGTCGGTAAAGCCCTTGAGGCCAACAAAAGATGTACCCGTGCCAATATGATTTTAGGCGACATTGAATACAGGCAGGGCAATTTTCCTGCATCGGTTGAAGCGTATGCCGCCATCGAGCAGCAAAATCATGCCTATTTGAGCATGGTCGGAGAGAAACTTTATGACGCTTATGCGGAGCAAGGAAAGCCTGAAGAAGGATTAAATCGCCTGATAGGGTATATGCAGACCTTCCCGGAACTTGACCTGATCAATGTCGTGTATGAAAAATCCCTGCTGCTCAAGGGCGAGAAGGAAGCCGCGCAAACCGCCGTCGAACTTGTCCGCCGCAAGCCCGACCTCAACGGCGTGTACCGCCTGCTCGGTTTGAAACTCAGCGATTTGGATCCGGCCTGGAAAGCCGATGCCGATATGATGCGTTCGGTTATCGGGCGGCAGCTACAGCGCAGCGTGATGTACCGTTGCCGCAACTGCCACTTCAAATCCCAAGTCTTTTTCTGGCACTGTCCCGCCTGCAACAAATGGCAGACGTTTACCCCGAATAAAATCGAAGTTTAACCACCACCGAGAGGAACACAAAAATGCGTTTACTCCATACCATGCTCCGTGTGGGCAATCTTGAAAAATCCCTTGATTTTTACCAAAACGTTTTGGGCATGAAACTGCTCCGCCGAAAAGATTATCCCGAGGGCAGATTTACCCTTGCCTTCGTCGGTTACGGCGATGAGGCAGACAGCACGGTTTTGGAGCTGACCCACAATTGGGATACGGAGCAATATGATTTGGGTAATGCCTACGGACATATTGCCATTGAAGTCGACAACGCCTACGAGTCTTGTGAACGTGTGAAGCGGCAGGGCGGAAACGTCGTCCGCGAAGCCGGCCCGATGAAACACGGCACAACTGTGATAGCCTTCGTCGAAGACCCCGACGGCTACAAAATCGAGTTTATTCAAAAGAAAAGCGGCGACGATTCGGTTGCCTATCAAACTGCCTGATACCGCCGCCGCCAATGCCGTCTGAAGCCTTTAGGGGTTCAGACGGCATTTTTTATAGTGGATTAAATTTAAATCAGGACAAGGCGACGAAGCCGCAGACAGTACAAATAGTACGGCAAGGCGAGGTAACGCCGTACCGGTTTAAATTTAATCCACTATATTGCCGGCGGTTTGCTGTTTGAGCCTGTGCCGGTTCAAACTTTATCCGTTACACAGATAAGGCAAAAAAAGATGCCGTCTGAAACGGCATCCTTGATCTGCGAAAGGGCAGTTGGGAATCAAATACCCAATTCCTGAGCCAATGCTTGGGCACGTTTGAGTACATCACCTTCCGCTTCTTCCAGCAATTCCTGCACTGTCTCGGCAGCGGCATCGCGGTCGCCGATTTCGAGATACATTTTGGCAAGGTCGTATTTCGCTTCGGACGGTGCGTCAGAACCCACAGATTCCGAAGTGAAACCGGTATCTGCATTGTTCGGGATATTCTCTTCCGCAAGGGAAATGCTCCAATCTACCGTTTCCTTCTCGCCGTCTTTCAGGAAGTCGGGCAAAGCGTCTGCCTCAGAGGTGTTGGAATCAGGCATTTCCAAAGTGATTTCCGCTGTTTTTTCCTCAACGGCAGGTACTTCAGAAGGTTGAAGTAATGCGGACAAATCGTCGGCAACGGTGTGGAAGTTGGGCGTTTCGGCAACAGTTTCCGTTATATTTTCCTCAACAGCCGGTGCTTCAGAAGGCTGAAGCAGTGCGGACAAATCGTCTGCGGCGGTGTGGAAGTCGGGCGTTTCGGCAACAGTTTCCGTTACATTTTCCTCAACGGCAGGTACTTCAGAAGGTTGAAGTAATGCGGACAAATCGTCGGCAACGGTGTGGAAGTCGGGCGTTTCGGCAACAGTTTCCGACGCATTTTCTTCAACAGCCGGTGCTTCAAATTCCTCAACAGCAGGTACTTCAGCAGGCTGAAGTAATGCGGACAAATCGTCGGCAACGGTGTGGAAGTCGGGCGTTTTATCAACGGTTTCCGCTGCTTTTTCTTCAACAGCCGGTGCTTCAAATTTCTCAACGGCCGGTGCTTCAGAAGGCTGAAGCAATGCGGATAAATCGTCTGCGGTGGCTTTGAAATCAGCTATTTCGGCAACGGCTTCTGCTGCGGTTTCCCCAACATCAGGCGTTTCAAACGGTTGCAGCAGCGCGGACAAATCATCGGCAACGGTTTCCGTTACATTTTCCTCAACAGCCGGTGCTTCAGCAGGCTGAAGCAATGCGGACAAATCGTCTGCGGTGGCGTTGAAATCGGGCGTTCCAGGCGCAGTTTCCGCGACGGCATCGGTTTCGTACACTTTCAGGAAATCGTGCAACTCTTCCGGTGTTTGGACTTCGGCAACTGTTTTTTCCAAGATGGTTTCGGGCGAGGAAGCCTTCAGGAAGCCTGCTAGTCCGAAGGGTGCGGCAGGTTTTGCGGAAGCTGTTTCTTCTGTTCCGATATGGTTGTTTGGGAACAGGTTGTTGTAGAAATCGGTATCGATGGTTTCCGGTTTGTTTTCGGCAGTTTGGGCGACAGATTCCGGTTTGGGCGTGTCGATGACGATTTTAACAGGGTTGTACGGGTTGAAGGTCTCGGGCTCGTACACGCTGTCTGTGGATTCGATTTTGTTCCAATCGGCATCCGCACGTTTTTGGGTTTCTTCATCCTGCGTAAGTGCGCCGGATAAAATGCCGTTTTGCGCGGCTGCCAGGCTGTCAAAATCCAAGTCGATGCGGTTGGAAGGCGTATCGGTTTCGACATCGAACGTTTGTTTTGCCGACAACTCTTCTTCAGATTCCCTACCTAAGGCAAGTGTGTCGTTTACATCATTTTTCGGAGCGGGTTCGGGCGTTGCCGGAGTTTCGACTTCGGCAAAGGTGATTTCTATGCCGTCGTCTGCCGCGTTGTCAAGGTCAGGCTCTTCTTCAGGGAAGGATTCTTCGGTACGGCGCGCGCGTTTGGATTGGGCAAGGCGCAAAAGCAGCAGCAGGGCAATCAATGCCGCGCCTCCGCCGGCAAGCAGCAAGGTGTACGAACCGTCGAACAGACCGTCAAACAGTCCGCTTTCGGTTTCTTCTTCGGCAGGAACCTGTTCGACAGGTTCGGCAACGGGTTCGGCGGCAACTTCACTGGCTGTTTCCGCAACAGGTTCGGAAACGGCGTTGCCGATTTCGTCGGTCGGCGTGTCGATGGCAGAAGCGGCGGCTTCTTGGGGGGCGGATTCGGCAGCAGTTTCCGATGCGGCAGTATTTGCAGCGGGTACAGGTTCGGGTTGGCGTTCTGTCGCCGAAGCCGGAGTTTCGGACACTGCGGGTTTGGGTTCGGGTCGAACGGCCGGTTTTTCCGCTTTTGCTTCGGGCGCGGCAACTTTTGCTTCAGGTTTTTCAACCGGTTTTTCGACAGGTTTCTCTATCGGTTTCTCTACCGTTGCCTGTTTGGACGGTTCAGACGGCATGGATGCGGTTTCGGCTTTGGGTTTCGCCGTTTGCGGTTTGGGTTGTTCCGCTTTGATTTTTTTGGGTGCTGCCGCTTTGATTCTGTTCAGATTCGGAATGTGAAGCACGCTGCCCGCACGCAGTCTGCCGTGTGCGGAAACATTTGGGTTTGCCTTCAGTAGCGCATCGGCAACCTGTTCGAGCGTCAGGTGTTTCGGACGGATGGCGGCGGCAATCTGTTTGAGCGTTTCGCCTTTGCGGACGGTATGGGTTTTACCGTTGTGCGCCGGTTTGACGGCTGCGTTTGCGCTGTCTTTTTTATCGGTTTTGCGGAGGGCTTGGGCGTTTTGATTTTCTTGGGACTCTGCTGTCGGAGCGGTTTTGCGGTGTGTCTTGCCGTCTGAAAGTGCAGATTTGGTTTTGGGCGAGTAGCCGACAGGATCGAGGATGGCGGTGTATTCGCGTACCTGCGCGCCTGCACCGATGCGGAACACCAGGACGGGATCGCGGACTGCCTGCGCGGAAGAAACGGCAATGACGGCTTTGTCGCCCAACCTGTGGACTTTGGCGGTCAGGCCTTTTTCGGAAACGGTAACGCTGCCGCCGCCTAGCAGGGCTTTGGCTTCTTCGCCGGTTACGGTAATGCTGCCGGAAAAGGGTTCGTCAAGGTTGGACTGGATATTCAGCCCGCCCAGTCCCGCATGTGCTTGAAAGGATGCGGCAAGTGCGACGGAGGCGGCAATCAGTTTGATTTGTCTGTTGTTTTTCAAGATGTATCCCCTGTGGGTTGACGGCTGAATACGGTTTGACCGCGTACAGTCTGTAAATTTCGTCATCAGGCATCGGCAATACGGACGATAGGGTGCGGATAAGCAGAGGTCCCGGCCGAAACTGTATTTTAAAGCCAATTTTACAAATTATGACATATCTCCATCTTTTTTCAAAAACATCTGTGCATATTTGCATTAATCAAAACAAAATTTGTTGGTTTTGCAGGTGCAAAAACAGGGTTCTGCCTGTATGATTAGCGTTTATTTGATTTGCTTTCTCATTTGGATATGAAATTTGTCAGCGACCTTTTTTCCATCATCCTGTTTTTCGCCACCTATACCGTTACCAAAAACATGATTGCCGCTACGGCGGTTGCCTTGGTTGCAGGCGTGGTTCAGACGGCTTTTCTGTATTGGAAATATAAAAAGCTGGATACGATGCAGTGGGTCGGACTGGTGCTGATTGTCGTATTCGGCGGCGCAACCATTGTTTTGGGCGATAGCCGCTTCATTATGTGGAAGCCGACAGTATTGTTCTGGTGCGGGGCGTTATTCCTGCTGGGCAGCCACCTTGCGGGTAAAAACGGCTTGAAGGCGAGTATCGGCAGGGAGATTCAGCTTCCGGATGCTGTATGGGCGAAATTGACTTATATGTGGGTCGGTTTTCTGATTTTTATGGGTATTGCCAACTGGTTTGTGTTTACTAGGTTTGAAGCGCAATGGGTTAACTATAAGATGTTCGGTTCGACTGCGCTGATGCTTGTTTTCTTTATTATTCAGGGTATTTATCTGAGTACCTATCTGAAAAAGGAGGATTGACTGTGGAATATTTTATGTTGCTGGCAACAGACGGGGAGAATGTGCATGAAGCGCGTATGGCGGCACGTCCCGAACATCTCAAACGCTTGGAGGTGCTGAAATCGGAAGGCCGGCTGCTGACCGCGGGTCCGAATCCTTTGCCGGAGGATTCGAACCGCGTTTCGGGTAGTTTGATTGTGGCGCAGTTCGAGTCTTTGGATGCGGCGCAGGCTTGGGCGGAAGACGATCCCTATGTTCATGCCGGCGTGTACAGCGAAGTGCTGATCAAGCCGTTTAAAGCGGTGTTCAAATAATGCCGGCCGTCGATTTGATCCGCGAACGCCTGCAGACGCTCGATCCTCTGGTGTTGGAAATCGGCGATGAGAGCCATCTGCACAGGGGACACGCGGGCAATACCGGCGGCGGACATTATGCTGTTTTGGTTGTCAGCGGCCGTTTTGAAGGCGTAAGCCGCCTGAACCGCCAGAAAACGGTCAAATCGCTGCTCAAAGATTTGTTTGCAGACGGCATCATCCACGCGCTCGGCATCCGGGCGGCTGCCCCTGACGAGTATTTCCATACGGCGGACTGAATGAAGTCTGCCCGAACATTTCAATTTAAAATTTAAAGAGAGAAGATTATGAAAGCAAAAATCCTGACTTCCGTTGCACTGCTTGCCTGTTCCGGCAGCCTGTTTGCCCAAACACTGGCAACCGTCAACGGTCAAAAAATCGACAGTTCCGTCATCGATGCGCAGGTTGCCGCATTCCGTGCGGAAAACAGCCGTGCCGAAGACACGCCGCAACTGCGCCAATCCCTGCTGGAAAACGAAGTGGTCAACACCGTGGTCGCACAGGAAGTGAAACGCCTGAAACTCGACCAGTCGGCAGAGTTTAAAGACGCGCTTGCCAAATTGCGTGCCGAAGCGAAAAAGTCGGGCGACGACAAGAAACCGTCCTTCAAAACCGTTTGGCAGGCGGTAGAATATGGCTTGAACGGCGAGGCATACGCGCTGCATATCGCCAAAACCCAACCGGTTTCCGAGCAGGAAGTAAAAGCCGTTTACGACAATATCAGCGGTTTTTATAAAGGTACGCAGGAAGTCCAGTTGGGCGAAATCCTGACCGACAAGGAAGAAAATGCGAAAAAAGCGGTTGCCGATCTGAAGGCGAAAAAAGGTTTCGATGCTGTTTTGAAACAATATTCCCTCAACGACCATACCAAACAGACCGGCGCGCCGGTTGGATATGTGCCGCTGAAAGATTTGGAACAGGGTGTTCCGCCGCTTTATCAGGCAATTAAGGACTTGAAAAAAGGCGAATTTACGGCAACACCGCTGAAAAACGGCGATTTCTACGGCGTTTATTATGTTAACGACCGCCGCGATGTGAAAGTGCCTTCTTTTGAGGAAATGAAGGAACAGATTGCCGGCAACCTTCAGGCGGAACGGATTGACCGTGCCGTCGGCGCGCTGTTGGGCAAGGCAGACATCAAACCTGCAAAATAATCTGAAAACGGGATACGGAGGCAAGACGTTCAGACAGGCGTTTTGCCGCCGCACAGGACAGGGAATACCATGAAACAGAAAAAAACCGCTGCCGCAGTTATTGCTGCAATGTTGGCAGGTTTTGCGGCAGCCAAAGTACCCGAAATCGACCCGGCTTTGGTGGATACGCTGGTGGCGCAGATTATGCAGCAGGCAGACCGGCATACGGAGCAGTCCCAAAAACCGGACGGGCAGGCTGTCCGAAACGATGCCGTCCGCCGGCTGCAAACTTTGGAAGTTTTGAAAAACAGGGCATTGAAGGAAGGTTTGGATAAGGATAAGGATGTCCAAAACCGCTTTAAAATCGCCGAAGCGTCTTTTTATGCCGAGGAATACGTCCGTTTTCTGGAGCGTTCGGAAACGGTTTCCGAAGACGAGCTGCACAAGTTTTACGAACAGCAAATCCGCATGATCAAATTGCAGCAGGTCGGTTTTGCCACGGAGGATGAGGCGCGTCAGGCGCAGCAGCTCCTGCTCAAAGGGCTGTCTTTTGAAGGGCTGATGAAGCGTTATCCGAACGACGAACAGGCTTTTGACGGTTTCATTATGGCGCAGCAGCTTCCCGAACCGCTGGCTTCGCAGTTTGCCGCGATGAATCGGGGCGACGTTACCCGCAATCCGGTCAAATTGGGCGAACGCTATTACCTGTTCAAACTCAGCGAGGTTGGGAAAAACCCCGACGCGCAGCCCTTCGAGCTGGTCAGAAACCAATTGGAACAAGGTTTGAAACAGGAAAAAGCCCGCTTGAAAATCGATGCCCTTTTGGAAGAAAACGGTGTCAAACCGTAATGGCATTTCCGATACCGATGCCGTCTGAAGCCTTTTCAGACGGCATTGCACGTTCAGGTAAGGAGGACGGCTTATGCGTGCGGTCATACAGAAAACGGTAGGTGCAAAGGTGGATGTCGTGTCCGAAAGCGGTGCGGAAACCTGCGGCAAAATTGACGGCGGATTCGTCGTGCTGCTCGGCGTAACACATGATGATACCGAGAAAGATGCGCAATATATTGCCGACAAAATTGCCCATTTACGCGTGTTTGAAGACGAAGCGGGTAAGCTGAACCTGTCTTTGAAAGATGTCGGGGGCTCCGTGCTGCTGGTGTCGCAGTTTACGCTTTATGCCGACGCGGCAAGCGGGCGGCGGCCGTCGTTTTCCCAAGCCGCACCTGCAGAACAGGCGCAGCAGCTTTACCTGCGAACGGCGGAACTGTTGCGCGGACACGGGATTCATGTCGAAACAGGGCGTTTCCGCACGCATATGCAGGTGTCGCTCTGCAACGACGGGCCGGTAACCATACTGCTGGACTCTTTCATGACGCGGATTTCCCCAAAAATGAAGGTTGTTCCGGATTGAAATTGAATCCGCAATGATGAAATATCGACAATGAACGACAATACACACACCCTTCCCCCGCGCCGCCTTTCCGTCGCCCCGATGCTCGACTGGACGGACAGGCACTACCGTTATATGGCACGCCAGATTACCCGAAATGCTTGGCTGTACAGCGAAATGGTCAATGCCGGTGCGATTGTTTACGGCGACAAAGACCGCTTTTTGATGTTCAACGAAGGCGAGCAGCCCGTCGCCCTGCAACTGGGCGGCAGCGACCCGTCCGATTTGGCGAAAGCCGCCAAAGCCGCCGAGGCATACGGTTACAACGAGGTCAACCTCAACTGCGGCTGCCCCAGTCCGCGCGTGCAGAAAGGTTCGTTCGGCGCGTGTCTGATGAACGAAGTCGGGCTGGTTGCCGACTGCCTTAACGCGATGCAGGACGCGGTCGGTATTCCCGTTACCGTCAAACATCGCATCGGCGTGGACAGGCAGACCGAATACCAAACCGTTGCCGATTTCGTCGGCACGCTGCGCGACAAAACCGCCTGCAAAACCTTTATCGTCCACGCCCGCAACGCATGGCTGGACGGTCTTTCCCCCAAAGAAAACCGCGACGTTCCGCCCTTGAAATACGATTATGTTTACCGCCTCAAGCAAGAGTTTCCCGAGCTGGAAATCATCATCAACGGCGGCATCACGACCAATGAGGAAATCGCGCAACACCTGCAACACGTTGACGGCGTGATGGTCGGGCGCGAGGCGTACCACAACCCGATGGTGATGCGCGAATGGGACAGGCTGTTTTACGGCGATACCCGCAGCCCGATTGAATACGCCGATTTGGTGCGGCGGCTGTTTGTGTATAGCCAAGCCCAAATCCAAGCCGGATGCGGCACAATCTTGCGCCACATCGTCCGCCACAGCCTCGGGCTGATGCACGGCTTGAAAGGCGCGCGGACTTGGCGGCGTATGCTTTCCGATGCAACGCTCTTGAAAGACAACGACGGTGGCCTGATTCTTGAAGCATGGAAAGAGGTCGAGCGGGCAAATACGCGCGAATAGGGCGGGCTGTATGTGTGAAATGCCGTCTGAAGGTTTCAGACGGCATTTGTGCGTTTGTCGGGCGGTGTTTAGGGAGCGGTAATGGCGTGTTTCGGCACTTTGCCCATATCCCAGTGCGCCACAGCCCAGTCGAGCAGTTCGGCAGGGCGGTCGGTTTCCGGTGCTTCGGGCAGGTTGAGGTAACGGAACACTTGGCGGAGGAGTTGTTCGCGGCGGTTTAAATCCAATGCGGGGGCGAGCGTCTGTTTCGACCATTTCTGCCCTTGCGCGTTGGTCAGGAGCGGCAGGTGGGCATATTGCGGTGTAGGAACGCCCAAACACTGCTGCAAATAGATTTGGCGCGGCGTGGAAACGAGCAGGTCTTGCCCGCGGACGATGTGGGTAACGCCCTGTTCGGCATCGTCGGCAACGACGGCGAGTTGGTATGCCCAGTAACCGTCTGCACGAAGCAGGACGAAATCGCCGATGTCGCGGGCGAGGTTTTGGGCGTAACCGCCGACGATGCCGTCTGAAAAGCCGATGTCGCGGTCGGGGACGCGGATGCGCCACGCAGGCTGTTTGCCTTGCAGTGCAGGGCGTTGCTGCGGATTGCGGCAACGTCCGTTATAGACGAATCCGTCTGCGCCGTGGACTGCCGCAGCCTGCCAGTCTTTGCGGCTGCAATGGCAGGGATAGACCAGTCCGGCGGTTTTCAGACGGCATAGTGTTTCTTCATACAGGGCGTAACGGAGGCTCTGATAGGCGACTTCTCCGTCCCACTCGAATCCGAATGCCTCAAGCGTGTGCAGGATATGGCTTGCCGCCCCCGGCATTTCCCGGGGCGGATCGAGGTCTTCCATACGGATCAGCCATTTTCCGCCGTTTGAGCGCGCATCGGCATAGGAAGCGACGGCGGTCAGCAGCGAGCCGATGTGGAGCAGTCCGGTCGGGCTGGGGGCAAAACGTCCTGTGTACATATCCGGTACAGCCCCTTTATTTAAGACTATTAATCAAAGCCATTATCTCATCTTTATTCAGTTCCATCCCGGGCTCTTCAAGCAAGGTTAAATCATATAAGGCATTATATTGCTCTTCGGTAGCTGAATCATCAACTTCGCCACTCGTGCTTGTACTAACACAGCAGTTTCTCATTGGCGTTCCCCTGTTACAATTGCACTAATGCAAGTGTAACAATCTCCACACCCAGCATCATTTGCATGATGCGGGATATTTTTTAAGGAAATTTTATGGAGTTTTTTTTAGCGGTTTGGCATTCAATATTTGATTTCATAACTGGTCTATTTATATTTAAACCATGGGAAGAAGATACGGCAAAAAATAAAATAAAAAGTTTAGCTTTACTTTTCTTTCTGACAATTTGTGGCTTTATTTTTTATATTTTAGTCTTTTAAAGCAAAGCACATAAAAAACATGAAAATAATGAAAAATCAATAGCAAAATTATTCATTATTAACCCATACTCCACCATTTAGCTTGTTTCTTCTGTATTTGCCGCTCTGCTTGGCGTTGCTGCTCTATCGCTTGGTTAGCTGCACCATAATTGCGCTCTGACATAAGACCGGACGAGAAAAAATCGAAGGCTCTATTTGCAATTCTCTCATTACTTGCATTTCTATCAACCAGTTTCGTCAATTCTCTATATATGGTATGGGGAGGTACCGGATCCTTAAAAATCAGATCTGAATAAATTTCATCGGGTGAAATGATTTCGAGTGCTTTTGCCATGATTCTATTTCCTTTTGTGTTGGTGGGTAATGTCGTGCATTAACTTCTTGTTGATTAATATTTTTAGGGCGAATCCTTGATATGCCGCACTGTGTCCGGTCAAAAGGGCGATGCCGTCTGAAAGCCTTTCAGACGGCATCGGGGATGAAAAGTTTAAACCAACGGTGCGAGCAGTTTTTCAAACGCTTCTTCAAATTGTTTCAAACCGTCTTCCTGCAAACGCGCCGCCAAGGTTTCGACATCGATGCCGAGCGCGGCAATTTCGGCGAGCCGCGCCTGTGCTTCGTCCGCGCCTTCGGTCAGCGTGGCTTTGGCCGTGCCGTGGTCGATAAAGGCTTTGAGCGTGGCGTCGGGGACGGTGTTGACGGTGTGCGCGCCGATCAGGCTGTCAACGTAGAGCGTGTCGGGATAGGCTGGGTTTTTCACGCCGGTAGATGCCCATAAAAGCTGCACGCGGTTTGCGCCTTGGGCTTCCAGTGCGGCAAATTCGGGGGTGCCGAAGTATTGCGCCCAGTCTTGGTAGGCGGATTTGGCAAGGGCGATGGCGATTTTGCCTTTGAGGTGGTCGGGCAGTGTTGCGTCAAGCGCGCCGTCCACACGGGAGATGAAGAAGCTGGCGACAACGTGGATATGGGCAACGCTTTGTCCGGCTGCCAAGCGTTTGGCAATGCCGCGCGCGTAGGCGGCGTAGGCTTTGAGGGTTTGGGCGCGTGAGAACAGCAGGGTCAGGTTCACGCTGATGCCGTCTGAAACGAGGGTTTCGAGCGCATCGATGCCTGCCTCGGTGGCAGGAACTTTAATCATGGCGTTTTTACGCGCGATGGCGGCATGGAGGCGGCGGGCTTCTTCAACCGTGCCTTGCGCGTCTTTGGATAATTCGGGCGAAACTTCGAGGCTGACGAAGCCGGTTTTGCCGCCGGTGGATTCGTGTTCGGCAAGGCAAACGCCGCAGGCGGCACGCACATCGGCAACCGCCATCGTTTCGTAGCGTTGTTTGGGGCTGAGGTTTTGCTGCTTGAGGGCGGCGATTTCATCAGCGTAAAGCGCGTCGCCGGCAAAGGCTTTTTGAAAGATGGCGGGATTGGAAGTTACGCCGCACACGCCTTGTTTCAGCATTTGCGCCAATTCGCCGCTTTGCACGAGCGAGCGGGAAAGGTTGTCCAGCCAGATTTGTTGTCCTAATGCTTTAACGTCCGATAAAATAGTCATTTCTGATTCCTTTGGATGGATGGGCGGGGTTTGAGGGCTTATGCTACCCCGATTCGGAAAATTTTGGTAGTTTTGTTACAGCAAAGGCGGATTGCAATGGCAGGAAACGGAAAATATCTCGACTGGGCGCGCGAAGTGTTGCACACCGAAGCGGAAGGCTTGCGCGAAATTGCGGCGGAATTGGACGAAAACTTCGCCCTTGCGGCGGATGCATTGCTGCACTGCACGGGCAGGATCGTCATCACGGGTATGGGCAAGTCGGGGCACGTCGGGCGCAAAATCGCGGCAACGATGGCCTCGACCGGCACACCCGCGTTTTTCGTCCACCCCGCCGAAGCGGCACACGGCGATTTGGGCATGATTGTGGACAACGACGTGGTCGTCGCCATTTCCAATTCCGGCGAAAGCGACGAAATCGCCGCCATCATCCCCGCGCTCAAACGCAAAAACATCACGCTTGTCTGCATTACCGCCCGCCCCGGTTCGACAATGGCGCGCTATGCCGACATCCACATTACCGCATCGGTTTCACAAGAAGCCTGCCCGCTGGGGCTTGCCCCGACCAGCAGTACCACCGCCGTCATGGCTTTGGGCGACGCGTTGGCGGTCGTCCTGCTGCGCGCACGCGCGTTCACGCCCGACGACTTCGCCTTGAGCCACCCTGCCGGCAGCCTCGGCAAACGCCTGCTTTTGCGCGTTGCCGACATTATGCACAAAGGCGGCGGACTGCCCGCCGTCCGACTCGGAACGCCTTTAAAAGAAGCCATCGTCAGTATGAGCGAAAAAGGGCTGGGGATGCTGGCGGTAACGGACGGGCAAGGCCGTCTGAAAGGCGTGTTCACCGACGGCGATTTGCGCCGCCTGTTCCAACGGCGCGACAGCCTTGCCGGCCTTCAGGTGGAGGAAATGATGCATACGCAGCCCAAAACCATCGCCGCCGGATGCCTTGCCGCCGAAGCGTTGAAAGTGATGCAGGCAAACCATATCAACGGTCTTTTGGTAACCGATGCCGACGGCGTGCTGATCGGCGCGCTGAATATGCACGACCTGCTGGCGGCACGGATTGTATAAGGCGTTGCAGCCGTTTCAGACGGCATTTGTGCTAAAATGTGCCGTCTGAAAACAAGGAAATCCCATGCAGGCAATTTCTCCCGAATTACAGGCGCGCGCCGCCAAAATCAAACTGCTGATATTGGATGTGGACGGCGTTTTGACCGACGGGCGCATCTTCATCCGCGACGACGGCGAAGAAATCAAATCGTTCCACACACTGGACGGACACGGTCTGAAAATGCTTCAGGCAAGCGGCGTGCAGACTGCGATTATCACAGGTCGGGACGCGCCCTCCGTCGGCATCCGCGTCAAACAGTTGGGCATAAATTACTACTTCAAAGGCATTTCGGACAAACGCGTCGCGTATGAAGAATTGCGGGCGCAGGCGGGCGTGGAAGAAGCCGAGTGTGCCTTTGTCGGCGACGACATGGTCGATTTGCCGGTGATGGTGCGCTGCGGATTGCCGGTTGCCGTCCCCGACGCGCATTGGTTTACGCTGCAACACGCCGCCTATATTGCCAAACGCCCAGGCGGTGCGGGCGCGGTGCGCGAAGTGTGCGACCTGATTATGCGCGCGAAAGGTACGCTGGGCGCGGCTTTGAACGAGTACATCAAATGAAAGTAAGATGGCGGTACGGAATTGCGTTCCCATTGATATTGGCGGTTGCCTTGGGTGGTCTGTCGGCATGGTTGGGTCGTATCAGCGAAGTCGAAATCGAGGAAGTCAGGCTCAATCCCGACGAACCTCAATACACAATGGACGGCTTGGACGGCAGGCGGTTTGACGAACAGGGATACTTGAAAGAACATTTGAGCTCGAAGGGCGCGAAACAGTTTCCCGAAAGCAGCGACATCCATTTTGATTCGCCGCACCTTTCCTTCTTCCAAGAAGGCAGGTTGTTGTACGAAGTCGGCAGCGACGAAGCCGTTTACCATACCGAAAACAAACAGGTTCTTTTTAAAAACAACGTTGTGCTGACCAAAACCGCCGACGGCAAACGGCAGGCGGGTAAAGTTGAAACCGAAAAGCTGCACGTCGATACCGAATCTCAATATGCCCAAACCGACACACCCGTCAGCTTTCAATACGGCGCGTCGCACGGGCAGGCGGGCGGCATGACTTACGACCACAAAACAGGCCTGTTGAATTTTCAATCCAAAGTGAAAGCCACGATTTATGATACAAAAAATATGTAAAATTTTTGTTTTAATGGCATTTTTTTCGGCATCCCCCGCTTTTGCCCTTCAAAGCGACAGCAGGCAGCCTATTCAGATTGAGGCCGACCAAGGTTCGCTAGACCAGGCAAACCAAAGCACCACCTTTAGCGGCAATGTCGTCATCAGACAGGGGACGCTCAATATTGCCGCCGCCCGCGTCAACGTAACGCGTAATGGCAAAGGCGAACAGTTTATGAAGGCCGACGGCTCGCCCGTGCGCTTCAGCCAAACGTTGGACGGGGGCAAAGGGACGGTGCGCGGTCAGGCAAACAACGTTGCTTATTCGTCTGCAGGCAGCACCGTAGTCTTAACCGGTAATGCCAAAGTACAGCGAGGCGGCGATGTCGCCGAAGGCGCGGTGATTACATACAACACCAAAACCGAAGTCTATACCATCAGCGGCAGCACAAAATCCGGCGCAAAATCCGCTTCCAAATCCGGCAGGGTCAGCGTCATCATCCAGCCTTCGAGTACGCAAAAATCCGAATAATCCCAAAATGCCGTCTGAAACATAAACCCGCTTCGGACGGCATATGCCGACCGAAGATATTGAAGAGATATTTATGAGCGCAAACGTCAGCCGCCTTGTTGTTCAAAACCTGCAAAAAAGTTTCAAAAAACGCCAAGTCGTCAAAAGTTTTTCCCTCGAAATCGAAAGCGGGGAAGTCGTCGGCCTGCTCGGGCCCAACGGTGCGGGAAAAACCACCAGTTTCTACATGATTGTCGGACTCATTGCCGCCGATGCGGGCAGCGTGATGCTGGACGGGCAGGAATTGCGCCACCTGCCCATACACGAACGCGCCCGCCTGGGTGTCGGCTACCTGCCGCAGGAAGCCTCGATTTTCCGCAAAATGACCGTCGAACAAAACATCCGCGCCATTTTAGAAATCAGTACCAAAGACAAAAGCCTCATCGACGGCGAAGTTGAAAAACTGCTTGCCGACCTGAATATCGAGCGTTTGCGCAATAATCCTGCTCCATCTTTGTCGGGTGGCGAACGCCGACGCGTCGAAATCGCCCGCGTACTCGCCATGAAACCGCATTTTATTTTGCTGGATGAGCCTTTTGCCGGTGTCGATCCGATTGCCGTCATCGACATCCAGAAAATCATCGGTTTCCTCAAATCGCGCGGCATCGGCGTACTGATTACCGACCACAACGTACGCGAAACCCTCAGCATTTGCGACCGCGCCTACATTATTTCAGACGGCACGGTGTTGGCATCGGGAAAACCTGATGATTTGGTCGGAAACGAACAGGTTCGTTCTGTTTATCTGGGTGAGAACTTCAAATATTGAGAATATTTTTCAGACGGGCGGCCTAATATCGTCGGGCAGGCGGCAAAAATACGGATTTATACTGTTTTTACATAAATTAATTCAAATTTAAAACATTGACTTAAACCTGTTTCCAAAGAATATTGCTCGATATGCTTGCATGTCGTCCCGTAATTTGGTTTAATACGCATCTCTTAACGATACAGACAAAGGCCAGATAGCTCAGTTGGTAGAGCAACGGATTGAAAATCCGTGTGTCGGCGGTTCGATTCCGCCTCTGGCCACCAAAAAACCGCTTATAAGCGGTTATTTTTTTGCCTGCCGTTTTCGGCAGCAGTCCCGCACCGCAAATGCCTGCTATGCACGATACGGTTTTTACGGCTGTCGGGCAGGTAAAAACCAGAAAACATATGCCGTCCGAACCGCAGTTCAGACGGCATTTCCATATCTGAAATAATCAGTCCGTATCGCTTTCGGGCAATTCTGCCGAACCCATGCGTCTGAGCACGATATTGGTTTTGTTGCGCAGGCGTTTGCTTTTCGGATGGTCGGCGTAGTAGAGCGGGGCGGGGACGCGGGCAGTCAGTTTCGCCGCCTGCTGTTTGGTCAGGTCTGCGGCCGGTTTTTTATAAAAATACCGGGACGCGGCTTCCGCGCCGAAAACGCCGTAGTGCCATTCGATTGAGTTTAAATACAGCTCAAAAATCCTGTCTTTGTCGGTAACGGCTTCCATCATTGCCGTAATGGCAGCCTCTTCCCCTTTGCGCAAATAGCTGCGGCTTTCGTTGAGGAAGAGGTTTTTGGCAAGCTGCTGGCTGATGGTCGATCCGCCCGCCTTCACTTCGCCGTTGTTCCGGTTGCGCCTGATGGCGTTTTGAATGCCGCCCCAATCGAAGCCGCCGTGTCCGGCAAAATGGGCATCTTCGGAAGCAATCAGGGCTTTTTTCAGGTTGGTGGAAATGCGGTCGTAGGAAACCCAACGGTAATCCAGGGCGACATTGCGTCCTTCTTGTTCAAACTGCTTCATCCGCATCGACATAAAGGCGGTTTTGCTGGGCGCGACGGCACGGTAGGTAATGATGTTGCCGTACACATAGGCATTGAAAAAGATAAAGATGCCGATGGGCAGGGCAATCAGCCATTTGATAATGCGGAACATGGTTACAGGGCTTTCATGTATTCGATAACGGGGCGGATATCGGGCGTAAATCTGCGCCAGAGGGAGTAGGAAGTGGCAGCCTGACCGACCAGCATGCCCAGGCCGTCTGAAACTTCGGCTGCGCCGTTGCTTTGGGCAAAGTTCAAAAACGCCTGCGCCGCTTCGCCGTAAACCATATCGTAGGCAAGGCGGCAGTTGCGGAAAATTTTAGGGCTGACGGCAGGAAGCTGACCGCTCAAGCCGCCCGACGTGCCGTTGATGACGATGTCGAAACCGCCGTTCAAATCCGTCATCGGGACGGCTTCAATGCCGAAAAGCTGCGCCAATTCCTCGGCTTTGGCGTGGGTACGGTTGGCAATGACGATACGGGCAGGGCGGTATTCTTTCAAAACCGGAATCACGCCGCGCACCGCGCCGCCTGCGCCCAAAAGCAAAATGGTTTTGCCCTCGATGGCAATGTTTTTGACCTGCGTGATGTCGTTGGCCAAACCGATACCGTCGGTATTGTCGCCGCGCAGCTTGCCGTTTTTCAACAAAATCAGTGTATTGACCGCACCTGCCGCCAATGCGCGTTCGGAATTCTCGTCCGCCAAGTCAAACGCTTCCTGCTTGAACGGCACGGTTACGTTTGCCCCGCAACCGCCTGTTTCAAAAAATGTCGAAACCGCCTGCGCGAAACCGCCGATGTCGGCGCAAATGCGTCCGTATTCAATGGCCGCGCCTTCTTGCAGCGCAAACTGCTGATGGATTTGCGGCGACTTGCTGTGGGCGACGGGGTTGCCGAAAACGGCGTAGCGGGGGAGGGTGTGCATAGTTATATTCCATCAAGGCGGGGCGGTCATTTTATAACGGCGGCGCGAAGATGGGAACGATGCCGTCTGAACTGCTTTCAGACGGCATCTGTTTTGTCGGCATTCGGACAAAAGGGCGGGTATTCCGCTTTTGAACAGACAAACCGAAGCATATTGTTGACAATCTTGCCGTCTGAAACTATATTTTACAGCTTGGAATTTGACGCAGTGCGAGTTTCAGACGGCATGGACGTGGTAAAATCGTGCCGACTTTGCGTCAAGCCGCCGCGTTCCGCGTATTTTGCCATTTCCCTTTTTCAGGAGCTGAAGATGTCCATTAAAAACGCCGTAAAATTGATTGAAGAAAGCGAAGCCCGCTTTGTCGATTTGCGCTTTACCGATACCAAAGGCAAGCAGCACCACTTTACAGTGCCTGCGCGCATCGTGTTGGAAGACCCCGAAGAATGGTTCGAAAACGGTCAGGCGTTTGACGGTTCGTCTATCGGCGGCTGGAAAGGCATTCAGGCTTCCGATATGCAGCTGCGTCCCGATGCGTCTACAGCCTTCGTCGATCCTTTTTATGATGATGTTACCGTCGTCATTACCTGCGATGTCATCGACCCTGCCGACGGTCAGGGTTACGACCGCGACCCGCGCTCCATTGCACGCCGAGCCGAAGCCTATTTGAAATCTTCCGGCATCGGCGACACCGCCTATTTCGGCCCCGAACCCGAATTCTTCGTCTTCGACGGCGTAGAGTTTGAAACCGACATGCACAAAACCCGTTACGAAATCACTTCCGAAAGCGGCGCGTGGGCAAGCGGCCTGCATATGGACGGTCAAAACACCGGCCACCGCCCTGCCGTCAAAGGCGGTTACGCGCCCGTTGCGCCGATTGACTGCGGTCAGGATTTGCGTTCGGCGATGGTGAACATTTTGGAAGGACTCGGCATCGAAGTCGAAGTGCACCACAGCGAAGTCGGTACCGGCAGCCAAATGGAAATCGGCACGAAGTTCAGCACGCTGGTCAAACGTGCCGACCAAACCCAAGATATGAAATACGTCATCCAAAACGTTGCCCACAATTTCGGCAAAACCGCCACCTTTATGCCCAAACCGATTATGGGCGACAATGGCAGCGGTATGCACGTCCACCAATCCATTTGGAAAGACGGTCAAAACCTGTTCTCAGGCGACGGCTATGCCGGTTTGAGCGACACCGCGCTCTACTACATCGGCGGCATCATCAAACACGCCAAAGCCCTGAACGCGATTACCAATCCGTCCACCAACTCTTACAAACGCCTTGTGCCGCACTTTGAAGCACCGACCAAACTGGCATACTCCGCCAAAAACCGTTCCGCGTCCATCCGCATTCCGTCCGTGAACAGCAGCAAAGCACGCCGTATCGAAGCGCGTTTCCCCGATCCGACCGCCAACCCATACTTGGCGTTTGCGGCTTTGTTGATGGCCGGTTTGGACGGTATTCAAAACAAAATTCATCCGGGCGACCCGGCCGATAAAAACCTTTACGACCTGCCGCCGGAAGAAGATGCATTGGTGCCGACCGTTTGCGCTTCTTTGGAAGAAGCCCTCGCCTCCCTCAAAGCCGATCACGAATTCCTCCTGCGCGGCGGCGTGTTCAGCAAAGACTGGATTGATAGCTACATCGCCTTTAAAGAGGAAGATGTCCGCCGCATCCGTATGGCACCTCATCCGCTGGAATTTGAAATGTATTACAGCCTGTAAACTCTCAGGTTTCAGTAGAAATGCCGTTTGAACGCAGTTTCAGACGGCATTTTGCATTGGAACGGCAAACCGGCGGCGCGTGGCGGCGTTTTTCAGCAGGCGGGCGATATTTGCTACAATAGGCTTTTGTTTTTTTTGGCTGCACGAACGATGACTGCATCGAAATCAGGTTTTATCGGGCAAATCTTTTCCCGCAATATGCTTGTCTGTATTTTTACGGGGTTTACCTCGGGGCTGCCGCTGTATTTTCTGATTAACCTGATTCCGGCGTGGTTGCGCAGCGAGCAGGTGGATTTGAAGAGCATCGGGCTGATGGCGTTAATCGGACTGCCGTTTACCTGGAAATTTTTGTGGTCTCCGCTGATGGACGCGGTCAGGCTGCCCGTTTTGGGCCGGCGGCGCGGGTGGATGCTGCTGACGCAGGCAGGGTTGCTGGCGGCTTTGGCGGCCTATGCCTTTTTAAATCCCCGTAATCATCTGCCGCTGATTGCCGGCTTGTCGGTGCTTGTCGCGTTTTTTGCCGCCAGTCAGGATATTGTATTGGATGCGTTCAGGCGCGAGATTTTGTCGGACGAAGAATTGGGTTTGGGCAACTCGGTTCACGTGAACGCCTACCGGATTGCCGCCCTGATTCCCGGTTCATTGAGTTTGGTGTTGGCAGACAGGATGCCGTGGTCAGAAGTATTTGTTATCACTTCATTATTTATGCTGCCCGGCCTTCTGATGACGCTGTTTCTCGCGCGCGAACCCGTGTTGCCGCCTTCCGTTCCTAAAACGTTGAAGCAGACCGTGGTAGAGCCGTTTAAAGAATTTTTTACGCGCAAGGGCATCGCTTCTGCTGTATGCGTGCTGCTGTTTATCTTCCTTTACAAACTCGGCGACAGTATGGCAACCGCGTTGGCAACGCCGTTTTATCTGGATATGGGTTTCAGTAAGACAGATATCGGTTTGATTGCGAAAAATGCAGGACTGTGGCCGGCAGTGGCGGCAGGTATCTTGGGCGGCGTGTGGATGCTGAAAATCGGCGTAAACAAAGCCTTGTGGCTATTCGGCGCGGTGCAGGCAATAACGGTTTTGGGGTTTGTATGGCTGGCAGGGTTCGGACATTTCGACACGGTCGGCACAGGCGAGAGGCTGATGCTGGCGGCGGTTATCGGCGCGGAAGCGGTCGGCGTGGGTTTGGGGACGGCGGCGTTTGTATCGTATATGGCGCGCGAGACCAATCCCGCATTTACCGCAACGCAGCTCGCACTGTTTACCAGCCTGTCCGCCGTGCCGCGCACGGTCATCAATTCCTTTGCCGGTTATCTGATCGAATGGATGGGCTATGTGCCGTTTTTCCGGCTGTGTTTCGTACTTGCCCTGCCGGGTATGCTGTTGTTGCTGAAAGTTGCGCCTTGGAACGGGGAAAAAACTCAGGATACAGGCAGATGAACGCGTCAAACTGGAGCGTTTACCTGATATTGTGTGAAAACAGCGCGTTCTATTGCGGCATCAGCAAGAATCCGCAACAGCGGCTTGCCGCCCACACTTCCGGCAAAGGCGCGAAATATACCCGCGTATTCAAACCGGTGGCGATGCGTATCGTTGCAGGCGGGATGGATAAAGGCACTGCGCTCAAACAGGAAATCGCCGTCAAAAAACTGACCGCCGCACAAAAACGGCAATTGTGGGAACAGGCGGAAAAAATGCCGTCTGAAACCTGACGGTTCGGGTTCGGACGGCAGTTGGCAGCAATCAGGGAAAAGCGGGGCAGGCGGCAAGGAAAACCGATGTTTCAACGTACAGGACGGCACATAAAGCGTCGCCCTGTGAAAGTGAAGGCATATATCAGTATTTTTTATACGTCAACAGAAAAGAATACGATGAACTGTTTGTTGGATTTGTATTGATTAATCAGTATATTTTTATGCCGGGGTGTTTTTCCTTATCGGTATCCCTTCTTTTATGAGGATGCCTGCCGCTCATATAAAGAACGGGAAAATACGATGGGAAAATACGGTACAGCCCTCGACATCGCACAATATGTCAACTTATTTGTTTGTTTTATAATGTGTATTTCCGTTTTTTGGATTGTGGTTTTCAATTTATAGCGAATCGGGTTCGGCATATACGGCATTGCAAAAAGAGTTTGACTCTCCAATGCCGTCTGAAAACCGGTTTCAGACGGCATTTGCGTTCAGTAAGAAAGGTCGCGCCTGCCGCCCGAACGTCTCGCCGCAGCCTCTGCATAACGGCTCACCTCTTTTTCCAAATTTTCCAAGTTCAAAGGAAAATCAGGCAGTTTGTCTCCCTGTTTCTCTTCGCGGACAATCCGCCCGCCATCCAAATACCACGTCTGTTGCGCATGATAGGTCTGTATATCCGCCGTTACGCCATCCGCTTTCAATGCTACCGTCGAAGATTGTGCAATAAAAAGATTTCCGTTTTTCAAATAATATTCGAAACTCTGGCGTTTTTTCCCATTGTCGAAACTCCAATAGACTTTCTGCGGCAGACCGTCCGCATCATAGCCGACCACAAGACTGTTTGCCTTCATCCCCCGTGGCATCAATTCCCGCATATTCTGATAAAACACAGAATCGCGCGAGTCCGACGCAATCCGGTTGCTCTCTTCGCGGAAGTCCCAAACCTTCTGCTCGTCATTCGCGACATCCCGGTATTTCGCCAAATATATCTGGGCCATCTGATAACACCCGAGACAATGCTCATAAACATCTTCCCCGATTTTCCCGCGCCCCGCCGCATCAAATACCGAACCGTCCGGTTGCCAAACAACCCGATATTCTCCTGTCGTTTCATAATTTTCCCCGTGAACCGTTCCGCCGTACACATTTACAGAAAACGGACGATCGTTCCGATACAGATATTCGGCATTAACAAACGCTTCCGGCGAGCGTTGCAAAAGCGAAACCGCAACCAAACCGCCCTCGCCGATATAGTAATTCAGCCAAACCTCTTCCCCATGTTCCTGCTCCGTTACGTGAAACCATTTCGCCTTTTCTTTCAAACGACTGAGCCGGACAGCGAGCGCGAGATAATCCTTCTCCGACTGCAACGGACCGTCATCCGCAGTTTCGGCAAGACTTTCCTCCGTCCTCATCGATTCCTTCACGATGACAACCGCCCTGTCGGCATTTCGGAACAGGCGGGCAAGTTTCGCCACAAAAGTATTCGGATTTTCAGGTATTTCAGTTGCTGTATCGCTCAAAAACCAACGCGGATTAATCTCATAGGCAATACCCTTCCCCAGCCAAAAGGCAAATACAAGTGCAAAAAATGACAACAATACCGGTTTGAATTTTTTAAACATATTTATTTTTCGTTTAACAGGATATATCGATTATATCAGGCGGGCTTTGATTGTTTGATTTTTAATCTAATCTACGGTTGCTGCCGTACTTTAAAAACCCCTATGCAGGCTGCGGCTTGTTACTCTTGTTTGCTTTGATTCAATTTTTTGACTAATTCAAATGCTTCGGATTGATATTGCCTTTGCCATTTTTCCCAATCTAACGGTTTTCCCGAGCGTTCCCAATCTTCTAAAACCGATATTTTGAACGTTTCCATTTCCCACCAATATTCGGCATATAAACGTGATTGATTGGGAATATCGGCTTCTGCCCAATCGGCAAAATGCAAAAAATGAGAAATATCGCAAACTATATTATTTTCAGGAACTTCTTCGGCAAATAGATTCTTGACTAACTGTAACGCTTCGGTCTGATATTTTTCTGTCCATTTCTCCCATTTTTCAGGCTTTCCCGATATTTCCCAATCTTCCAATGCGGAGGCATTCAAGATTTCCAATTCCCACCAGCAGTCGTAATAACGGGAGGATTGGTTAGGAATTTTATTTTCCGCTTCGGAAACAAATTGGGTAAAACTAAAAATATCCTTAACGATTTTTTCAAATCTATTTTCCATAAATTGCTGCCTCTTCCAAATTATAGTGGATTAAATTTAAATCAGGACAAGGCGACGAAGCCGCAGACAGTACAGATAGTACGGCAAGGCGAGGCAACGCTGTACTGGTTTAAATTTAATCCACTATACGAGCCAACAACTTCGGTAAAATCAAGCCGGCAAGCCCCTGCATCCTGTGCTAATCGGAGAAAATGCCGTCTGAAAGCCGAATACCGCTTCAGACGGCATTTGCCAGATTTGACCTTGCCGGTGCTTACGGATGCTTTTTAAATATAAAGAAGGAAATATCGTCTAACGCATCTTCGGCAAAACCTTGCAAATCCGGATTACCTTGTTTTGAGCGCAATAAAGCAATCACTTTATCGCAATCGCCGATATTTTCATGCATCCTGGCGAGATGTCCGAAACAGGTTAATGACAATCTGGCAATATCCAAGTCTTTATGCTTCGACAACTCCGTCAATTTCTCAGAAATCCAAGGGATTTCATCCTCCTCTGAACTGAAGGTCATACCGAGCATACCGTCAATAACACTCTGTTTATTTTCAGAATAAATCATCTTTTCTACTTGTTCCTTATCAGCCATCATTTTTTAATTTTTCCTTTTGAATGAACCGACATTGCTTTTTTAAAACATCTTTTCTGGCGGGCAGAACCGTTATGAAACATTTGCGCCCGATCAGGCAAAACGATTTCCTTACCGGTTTATCGGCAACGATGCGGACGGTTTGGGTTCTGCCGCTTTCGGATAACAGCCTGATTCCCGCCTTTAAGTCTTCCGCCTTAATCCATTTGCTGTCCGAATAAAACGGATGGATGCGGTTGGAAATCAGGGTTTGGCTTGTTACCGATGCCGTCTGAAAGCCGGATATCGCTTCAGACGGCATTTTGATGGTTGGGTTTTTAAGCCAACCTACGCTTACTGAAAACCAAATTGAGTTTCAGACAGTTGTTAGGTTTATGTGTCCAATCTAACTTATATTTGTCCATTTAATCAGTTGTTTGTATTAAATTGCCATTATTTATTTTCCAATTTACTTTATAACTATCTTCATAATAATCTAATTCAAAAAAACCTGATATTTCAATATCCAATTCCATTATTGTTTTAATGCATTTTTCAAAATAAATAATGAAATAAGATTTTACGCATGCGCCAAAAAAAATATAGTTGCTCCAATTAAAACTATTTGTCGGGAAAACCCACCCATTTTTATATATTTTTGCAGATTCTTTTTCTTCGGTATTGAAGGGACAATTATTCCAAAAATTATTAATGTTTTCTTGGATGATTTTTATATCATCGTCAGAGCATTCAATCCATCCTTTTATAGAAACATATGATGCCATGTTTAATCTCCTAAACCTGTTTTAACAATGCTGCCTGTTGATTCAATATATGACTTAACTTGTGAATGAACACCGTGCCTGTTCCGTACAGCAAGTACAGGTTGGATTAAGATTCGACAATCTGTTTGGATTGACAGAAAGGTCGTCTGAAAAATCGATTACGGTTTCAGACGACCTTTTGTTGTTGAGTTCTCAACTCAACCTATGCCTGCCATTAATGTTATTCATCGTAGTAAGGTTCTGTCGAATAATTGTCTTTGCCCCCGGCAATGATAGTAACAATTTTCCCTTTTGCTTCCCAAGCTTGTACTCCTATTTCATCAAACTCATAGACATATGTCGGATAAGATTCATTTGATAAATAATATTTATCAACACCGTATGATTTAGGGTGATGGAAAAGCTGTTTAAAATCTTCAAAATTCAGACCTATTATATTAACGCCCATAAAATATAGCTCCTGATAACAAAATATAGAAATAATTTTGTTTTTTTTGACGGAAATGAGTAAATTTGAGTCGGGAGATTCATAATATTCTGTTCCAAACTCATCAGGAGGTTCATACATAAAAGTTTCCAGTATGTTTTTGTACTGTGTTATATCCGCACCAAAACGGAATATTCCTACAGAAGTAAAAGGTAAAAATTCGGGAGTTTTAACGACCGCGTCGACCATGCTCTTCTCCTTTTGCTTTTCGATTGGCATTTTTTGCAATATTTCTGATTGTTTTCTCAATCTTTAAGCGTTCATTTTTGGACATTCCGGGAATAATTTTATTTTTTAATTCAGCAATTCTTGATTCCGCTGATATTTGACTTCGACCGCCGTCTCCATGTTTTTCATTCTTGGAGCTTCCTGTTCTTTTAGGCGGACACGCATTATGAACCCAAACCCCTTCCGTTTTCGCCTGATTACCCTTGACGAAGTAAGTATGCCAATCGGCAACGGTCAGGTTGTAGGCTTTGAGCGGCTGCTGTTTGAGGGTAATGTTTTGAACCGTCTGTTTTGCACCGCTTTCGGATAACAGCCTGATTCCCGCCTTTAAATCTTCCGCTTTAATCCATTTGCCGTCCGAATAAAACGGGTGGATGAGGTTGGAAATCAGGGTTTGGCTGTTGCCGATGCCGTCTGAAAGCCGGATATCGCTTCAGACGGCATTTTGATTGCCAGGTTTTACTATTTTTTGTTGTAATAATCAAATTGCACGTTGACTATGTCTTTCTCGGTAAAAATATAACGGAGCATTGTTTTAAGCCTTTCATAACGTTCATTAATTCCTACGCTATCAGGTAGCCAAGGGGAAGCTTTAATTTCAAAAAGTTTCCAATTTGGAACCATTAAGAAATCAATAATGGTACCGATTCCAATGACAACATATCTTGGTATATCCATCGGATAAGGATATTTTTTTCTAACCTCAATTAAATCATTCTCCAACTTCCAATATTCTTCATCATCCCACACCCCGTCATCATACCATTTGCCAATAAATGAATTTTCGTCATACCCCTCAAAATAAGGAACGTTTCTTATAATATCCTTGAACTCACACATAATAATGTATCTCCAATATAATTAAACTTTTCATCTCAATCTACCTTTACTATGTTGTATTGGAAAGTAAAAAAATTTCCAGTCATCTACATCTAGATCAGTAAAAATATAACGAAGCATTACTCTGAACCTTTCATAACGCTCATTAATTTTGACACTTTTAGGCAACCAAGGGGAAGCTTTAATTTCAAAAAGTTTCCAATTTTGAACCATTAAAAAATCAATAATGCTACCGATTCCAATCACGATGTCCCTTGGTATATCCATCGGATAAGGATATTTTCTCCTAACCTCGATTAAATCATTCTCCAATTTCCAATATTCTTCATCATCCCACACCCCGTCATCATACCATTTGCCAATAAATGAATTTTCGTCATACTCCTTAAAACAAGGGATGTTTCTTCTAAAATCCTTGAACTCGCACATAATAATTAATCTCCAATACGATTTAGGTTTTTATCAAATGTACCGTTTCTTGTTTCTTTTCTGTTCAGCTTCTTGGGTGAAGATGCTTCTTTCCAAGCCCCTCCATTATGTGAATCTACATCGCGTGATATATAACTCTTTCCTTTTTTAAAAATAGCAGCATCATTTCTCGTTCTTTCTTTTATTTTTCTATATCCCAATTTCTTTGCTGCTGCATATGCTTCTGAATCATTCTCATATACGGGGGTAGATGGTGTTTTTCTTGGCGGACACGCATTATGAACCCAAACTCCTTCCGTTTCCGCCTGATTACCCTTGACGAAGTAAGTATGCCAATCGGCAACGGTCAGATTGTAGGCTTTGAGCGGTTTTGGTTTGACAACGATGTTGCGGACGGTTTGGGTTTTGCCGCTTTCGGATAACAGCCTGCTTCCCGCCTTTAAATCTTCCGCTTTAATCCATTTGCCGCCCGAATAAAACGGATGGATGCGGTTGGAAATCAGGGTTTGGTTGTTGCCGATGCCGTCTGAAATTTCAATGTAAACGGTTTCCCGATACGGATTGCCGTATTGGGCGGTAACGGGTTTGTATCCAGTTTCTCCGCTTGCCTCGTCCTTGGAAAGGACGCGGTCGCCGGTTTGAATATGGGCAATGGCTTTGTAGCCGTCTGCCGTTTTGACTAAAGCACCGACGTATAAGGGACGGAGGCAGGATTTTCGAAGAACTTAGTTCCCAATATCCTGTTTCAAATAAGGGGAAGGTCGCCTGAAAATTAAACACGGTTTCAGACGGCACTTTGATTAAATTTAAGAAAATCCTTACCAAACAAACGGTTTCCGATTCATATCCGAAAGGTTGCCAACTTCATTATCCAACAAGAACTGCTCAAAAGCATTCCAACCCTTTTTTTCCACCAATTCTGCTTCCTGTTTATACAACGGGACAAGCAAAGGGAAAACGATATTGTAGTGTTCGCCATAACAGACCTGAAAATCATCATCGAAATAAAATGGGGCGGAAACATACAGTGCATCCATTTTTGTTGAATCAACAATGCTTCTAGGCAAATAAATAACCTGTCCTCGAAGAAGAATTTTTTTGTTCTCAATGATGGTTTCTGCCAACCATCTTAAAAATGGAAAAATCTGATTTTCATCATATTTTAAAGAACATACAAAAAGTATTTCAAATCTGCTTTTATAATTCAGATTATATTTGCTTAACCCTAAAGTAATATAAGTTTTTAAATCCCTGTTAGGGGAAGAGGGAATAGCTGCGATATTTAATTTGTACTGACTTCCCAAATCACTTTTCGATCCATGAGAAATAGTGCCTATATATTTTTCAACATGATTAATCATATTACTTTTTAAATCTACTATCATTGTCTTTTCCTGAACGATTACAATGGCGGCATTCCAACCCTGTCCCAGAATTAAAATCATTAATCAGTTCTTTTCTATTGGCATGATTTTTATCTCGGTTATTCCAAGAAGGATTATGACTTACGTCCCAACCATCTTTGGTATTTCTATTTTCTCTATTATGTGGATTTCCATGTACATCTTTACCACATGTTGGACATTGTTTCGTATTAGGTTTACTGCCATCTTTGGCAGCATCCCAAGCATTTTCAACAGTTGATTTTCGAAACCCTGATGGTCTGTCAGTATTAAAGTTTTTATTGCCACTATACGGACACTCATTATGAACCCACACCCCTTCCGTTTCCGCCTTATCACCCTTGACGAAGTAAGTATGCCAGTCGGCAACGGTCAGATTGTAGGCTTTGAGCGGCTGCTGTTTGAGGGTAATGTTTTGAACCGTCTGTTTTGCACCGCTTTCGGAAAGCAGGGTGTCGCCTTTTTTCAGACGACCTGCCTGTATCCACTTTCCTTGACTGTAAAACGGGTGGATTTTATTGGAAACGAGGGTCTGTATTTTACCGATGCCGTCTGAAACTTTAATGTAAACGGTTTCCCGATACGGATTGCCGTATCGGGCGGTAACGGGTTTGTATCCCGTTTTTCCACTGGTTTCATCTTTGGCAAAGACGTGCTCTCCAGTTTGGATATGTGCGATGGCTTTGTAGCCGTCTGCCGTTTTGACCAAGGTGCTGCCGTGGAAGGAGCAGGTGTAGGATTTTGAGAAGTCCCCACTAACCGCAGCCTTCCCCGGTTTTGCCGCCTTTGCCAACTTCGCGGCTTTGGCTGCTTTTGCCGCCTTTGTCAGGTTTTTGACTTTGGCAAACGGCAGGATGTTGGCCAGGGCTTCGACGGTTTCGGCGGCATTGGGATTTTCCTGTATCCACCGATCAACGGCTTCGCGCGTATTTTTTTCAAAGCCCGCCACGCTGCCCAAGCCGCCGATGGCGGCGAATTTGCCCTCGGCGGGCAAGGGGGCGATGTTGCGCATTGCGGCTTTGTCTATGGCATAGCGCGTTCCGTACAGTATGTCGCCTATGCCCAAGGCTTCGCTTGCGCTGAGAAAGGGGTTGAGTGCTCCGGCGGCGATGCCGTTGATAAACTCCATGCTGTTGCCCCAGCGGTCGAGCTTGGCATTGTGTTCGAACATTTTTCTGTTGGCTTCATCGGCGCGGTCGGAGAAATTGCTGCCGAGGTTGCTGTAATTGTCGGAGATGCGTTGCCGGATGCTGCGGGTGTCGGTCGGATTGAGTTTGATGCTGCGGGCTGTGCCGTTGACGTGATAGGTGTATTCGTCTCGTGCACCCGTGGGTTTGGGGTAATTGCCGCCCTGCGGGCCGTCATAGCCGTCGGAGGGATGGTGTTCGTGCCCTTCCCAGTTGAGGCGGTATACGGTAAAGCCTTCGTTGACGCTGCCTTTTTCTTCGCTTGCGCTGCGGCTGGCATGGTTATCAAAGGGGGCGTGGACTTCGTGTCCGTGTCCTGAAAAGCGGACGGTGTAACCAAGATTGCCTTGGATTGCCGCCTGCTGGATGAGCAGATTGCCCATCTGGTGGGTATAGTCTTGGATGACGTTGATTTGACCGGTGCGGTCGGAAACGCTGCCGCGCGGGTCGCCGAAGAGGTGGTATTTGCCTCTGGGTTCGTAGTGCTGCCGTTGGGTGTTATCGGTAATGAACGGGTCTTGCGCCAAATCCGCCGCGAGGGCGGGCTGCCCGAAGGCGGCCGCCGCTACGGCGCAGGCGGCAAGGAGCTTGATGAGTCTGCGCAGCGGTTTCACGGTTTATCCTCCTTTGCGGCGGCGGATGACTTCGTTGCCGACATCGGGGTTTTTACCGTTGTTTTGTTTGAAGTCGGGACGGTTTTGGGCGGTTGTGTCGCCGTAGGGGGTGATGTCGGAGAAATCGACCATCAGGCGGTCTGAGGCTTTGACGGTTTTGCCGACGCTGTAAGGTCCCATCCAGAGGGCGTATTGTTCTTGGTATTGGGATTCGTAGGCGGCGGTTTTAGGGGCAATCAGCAGTTTCCGGCTGTCGCGGTCGACGGCGAAATATTCGAGCTTGGTTTGGGCTTTAAGGGTTTCGGCGTTGTAGAGGTGCAGTTCGGTACGGCTGCGGACGGTGCCGAATACGTCGACGGTTACGAATACGTCGGTGTCGGCGTATTCGGGCGGTACGACTTCGATGCCGCGCAGGTAGAAGACGGTTTGGATGAGGTTGGTCAGGAAGGAAACGTCGCGGGGATTGGCGAGCAGGGTTTCGTTGCGGTAGTCGCCCGTGCCGTTGACGGACAGTCCGGCGGAGCGTTCGCCTTTGCGTCCGCTGTTTTTCGTCAGAGCGGCGGCGGGGGCGTTTAAGACCGATGTGGAAGTGGTTACGCTGGAGAGCGCGTCGGATTTGGTGGTGGCGGTAGTGTCGTAGGCGGGGTAGCTGTATCGGGTGGCACTTTCGGGGTTGTTGTGGTAGCCGCCGCGTATCAGTGCGTCGATGGAGTAGCGTCCGCCGCTTATGTTGCCCGAACCTTGGTCGCCCATAACGGAGACGTAAAGGGCGGCTTTGCGTCCTTTTAGGGCGGACAAATCCATTTCTTTGACGGCGGCGCGGGACGATGCGGCGACGAGTTCCTGTTCTACGGCAAAGCGTTTGCCGCCGCCGTGGGCGGGAATACCGGTCAGTGTGCCGCAGGCGGCGAGGACGAGGGGGATGAGGAGGAGCAGGATTTTCATGGCAGGGTTTGTTTTGTTTTGAACGGGTTTGAGTGTAAGGGGATTTTAAGATTTTGTAAACAAAAGGGGCGAAAATGCCGTCTGAACGGCGGGACGGGCTTTCAGACGGCATTTGCGCTCAATAATAATATCCCGCGCCCAGAATACACGGTTTGGATGCGCCGGTTGCTTTGTGCGGACTACCGGGAATGCGATTAATCCAACACGCCGCCAACCACGCAAATGCGGCGGCTTCTACCCATTTCGGATCGAGGTTCAGTTCGGCGGTGCTGCGTAGGGAAACGCGTGTGCCGAAACATTCTGCCAAATCTGCCATTAAAACAGGATTGCGGATGCCGCCGCCGCAAATGTACATTTGACGGGCATCTGCCGCTGCGTGTGAGACGGCGTCGAAAACGGTTTGCGCGGTAAAACGGGAAAGCGTCCGCAATACGTCGTATCGGTTTTCGCCGCCGTCAAGGTAGGTTTCGAGCCAATTTAGGGCAAACAGTTCGCGCCCCGTGCTTTTGGGGTGGGGTCGTGCGAAATACGGGTGGGCAAGCAGCCTGCCGAGCAGGTCCGGCAAGATGTTGCCTTGTGCCGCCTTTGTACCGTTTTTGTCGTAAGGAAGCTGCCAGTGTGCCTGCGCCCATGCGTCCATCAGCATATTGCCCGGCCCCGTGTCGAAGCCGAAGGCGGGTGCGCCGGGCGGAAGTACGCTGATGTTGGCAATCCCGCCGATGTTCAGTACCACGCGTGTTTCTTTGTCGTCGCGGAACAAGGCTTCGTGAAAGGCGGGGACGAGAGGCGCGCCTTGTCCGCCGGCTGCAAGGTCGCGGCTGCGGAAGTCGCCGACGGTAAAAATCTGAGTCAGTTCCGCCAGCAGCGGCAAATCGGCAAGCTGTACGCTGTAACCGTGTTCCGGTGCATGTCGGACGGTTTGCCCGTGGCAGCCGAGGGAGGTAATGTCGGACGGCGCGAGGTTTTGACTGCACAGTAGTTCGGCGACGGTTTGCGCATACAGGCGGCTGAGTTCTTGCGACAACATCCTGCTGCGGTGCAGTTCGTCTGCGCCTGTGTCCTGCAAATCCAGCAATTGGCGGCGCAACCGGTCAGGGTAGGGGGTAAAGGCGTGCCCTTCCGCGCCCAGCCATTTGCCGCCATCCATACGTATCAGTACGGCATCCGCCCCGTCCATGCTTGTTCCCGACATGATGCCGATGTAAAGCTGTGTTTCCATCATCACTCCCAAACTGGTGCAAAACGCCATTTTAACGTGTATTGACGCTCGTATACCGATTTGCTGCCGCAGTGTAAATAAATGTTTCAAGAAGGATTGCAAAAGGTTACAATATCCGCGAAAACCCTTCTGTGTTCACTAAGGAATCTTCCATGGCTCAAACTCAAATGAGTGCGAACTTGAAACTGATTAACGCCGTCTTTGCCGCCATGCTGGTAGGCATAGTCGGCTATTTTATCTATTGGGGTTTGGGTTATACCCACTACAATAACAGCGTGCTTTTCATCATCGCCACCATGTTCGGCGTGTTCATGGCGTTTAATGTCGGCGGCAACGATATTGCCAACTCTTTCGGTACCAGCGTCGGTTCCGGCACGCTGACCATTCCGCAGGCTTTGCTGATTGCGGCGGTGTTTGAAGTCAGCGGCGCGGTCATCGCAGGCGGCGAGGTAACCGATACCATACGCAAAGGCATCGTCAATCTGAACGGTATGGACCTCGAACCCATACAGTTTGTGTTTATTATGATGTCCGCACTTTTGGCGGCGGCGTTGTGGCTGCTGTTCGCGTCCCGCAAAGGCCTGCCGGTTTCGACGACGCACGCGATTATCGGCGGCATAGTCGGCAGTGCGTTGTGTATGGCGTTTACGCATAATGCGGACGGGGTGGCGTTGATACGGTGGGGCAAGCTGGGCGAAATCGGGATGTCTTGGGTATTGTCGCCCGTGTTGGGCGGCGTGGTGTCCTATTTCCTGTTTTCACGCGTCAAGAAAAACGTCTTAGACTACAACGCTTGGGCGGAAGGCACGCTCAAGGGCATCAAGCAGGAAAAAAAGGCCTATAAAGAACAGCACCGCCTGTTTTTCGAGGGTTTGTCTGAGGCTGAAAAAGTCGAATACGCCACCAAAATGGCGCACGACGCGCAAATTTACGACGAGCCTGAATTTGATCCGCAAGAGCTGCAATCGGAGTATTACCGCGGTCTTTATGCGTTCGATAACCGTAAAAACAATGTCGATTCTTACAAGGCGTTGCACTCTTGGGTTCCCTTTATCGCTTCGTTCGGCGCGATGATGATTTCCGCTATGCTGATTTTCAAGGGCTTGAAAAACCTACATTTGGGGATGAGCAACGTCAACAGCTTCCTGACCATTTTTATGATAGGTGCGGCGGTGTGGATGGGTACGTTTGTTTTTGCAAAAAGCCTCAAGCGTAAAGATTTGGGCAAATCGACCTTTCAGATGTTTTCATGGATGCAGGTCTTTACCGCATGCGGTTTCGCATTCAGCCACGGGGCGAACGATATCGCCAACGCCATCGGTCCGTTTGCCGCGATTATGGATGTTTTGCGGACTAATAGTGTTGCCGCGCAAAATGCCGTTCCACCGATTGCCATGCTGACCTTCGGTATCGCGCTGATTGTCGGTTTGTGGTTTGTCGGTAAAGAGGTGATTAAAACCGTCGGTACGAGTTTGGCCGAAATGCATCCTGCTTCGGGATTTACCGCCGAACTGTCCGCCGCCTCTGTTGTGATGGGTGCGTCGCTGATGGGGCTGCCTGTTTCCAGTACGCATATCTTGGTCGGCGCGGTACTCGGTATCGGTCTGGTCAACCGTAATGCCAATTGGAAACTGATGAAGCCCATCGGCCTGGCTTGGGTCATTACCCTGCCTGCCGCCGCCGTATTGTCGGTTGCCTGCTACTTGGTTTTACAGGCAGTATTCTGATTGTTAAACGGTTATGCCGTCTGAACCCGTGTTCAGACGGCATTTTGTTGATGGAATGTGCGGGCTTGTGCCTTATGCACAATCTGTTCTGTCGGGATATGCCGTTTGGTATCTTGGTTTCGGAACGGTCGGATACAAAGGTGCGGAACGTTATGATATGCCGCCGCCTGTTCTTGAAAACACTTATCCTGCCGGCAGCAAAATGCCGTCTGAAAAAGCCTTTCAGACGGCATTTGTACGTTAGCCGCAATCACACCGTTTGCGAATATTTCGCTTTGGTTTCTTTATGGCGCAAGTGGTAGTCGAACACCATAGCGATGTTGCGGATGAGGAAGCGTCCCTTCGGGGTAACGGTCAGCCCGTGGCTGTTCAGGCGCACCAATCCCAAACCGGCGAGTTTTTCCAAATCCGCCAGTTCGTCTTTGAAGTAACGGTCGAACGGGATACCGAATATGTCTTCGTAAACACGGTAGTCGAGCGCGAAACGGCACATCAAATCCTGAATGATGCTGCGGCGCAGGATGTCATCCTGATTCAGCTGGTAGCCGCGCATGATGGGCAGTCTGCCTTCGTCGATGGCGGCATAGTAGGCATCGATGTCGCGTTCGTTTTGGGAATAGGTGTTGCCGATTTTACCGATGGACGACACGCCGATGGCGACCAAATCGCAATCCGCGTAGGTCGAATAGCCTTGGAAGTTGCGCTGGAGGAAGCCTTCTTTGAGGGCGATGGAGAGTTCGTCGTCCGGCTTGGCGAAATGGTCCATGCCGATGAAGACGTAGCCGCGTTCGGTCAGGGTTTGGACGCAGTATTGCAGCATATCGAGCTTCTCTTCGCTGTCGGGGACGGCGGCGGTATCGATGCGGCGTTGCGGTTTGAACACGTGCGGCAGGTGGGCGTAATGGTAAAGGGCGAGGCGGTCGGGATCGAGCGACAAAATAGTATCGATGGTGGTTTTGATGCTTTCCGAAGTCTGGTGCGGCAGGCCGTAAATCAAATCGACGCTGACGGATTTGAACCCTGCCTCACGGGCGGCATCGATGACTTCTTTGGTTTCTTCGTAGCTTTGGATACGGTTGACCGCCGCCTGCACTTTGGGGTCGAAATCCTGAATGCCGACGCTCATGCGGTTGAAGCCGAGCCTGCCGAGCATGAGGACGGTGTCGCGGCTGACTTTGCGCGGGTCGATTTCGATGGAGTATTCGCCGGACGGTATCAGTTCGAAATGTTTGCGTATCATACGGAAGACGCGTTCGATCTGTTCGTCGCTCAAAAAGGTCGGCGTGCCGCCACCGAAGTGCAGTTGGGCAAGCTGGTGCCGTCCGTTCAGATGCGGGGCGAGCAGTTCCATTTCTTTTTCAAGATATTCGATGTAGGCATCGGCGCGGCTTTTGTCTTTGGTGATGATTTTGTTGCAGCCGCAGTAGTAGCAGATGGTGTTGCAGAACGGAATGTGAATGTAAAGGGAAAGCGGTTTGTTTAACGCGCCCATACCGCGCAAATGTAAAGCTTTGATATATTCGCCTTCGCGGAAACCGTCATGGAAACGGTCGGCGGTAGGGTAGGAAGTGTAGCGCGGGCCGCTGGCGGGCAGGCTGGCAATCAGTTCGCGGTCAAACTCGGGGCGGTCATCGTTTACATTGTGATTGTTCTGTATCTGAATGATTTTCATGGTGTGTGTGCGGTTTTATGATGTTAGTCAAATTTTGGATAGTTTGGTAGAATGCCACAGTATGATAAACCTGTCTTGATATGTGTCAACAAGCACATAATCGGGATGGGGCAAAACACACGAAAAGGTACGGTATGGCTTCGCATAATACTACACATCAGATGAAAACCTTGTGTTCTTCCTGTTCTTTGCGGGAACTTTGTCTGCCTGTCGGATTGCTGCCCAACGAGTTCAGCCAACTCGATGCCGTCATCCGCCAAAGCCGCCGCCTGAAAAAAGGCGAATACCTGTTCCGTGCCGGCGAAGCCTTTACCTCGCTCTTTGCCATCCGTTCGGGCTTCTTCAAAACAACCGTCGCCAGTCAGGACGGCCGCGATCAGGTAACGGGTTTCTTTATGTCGGGCGAACTCATCGGCATGGACGGCATCTGTTCCCATGTGCACAGTTGCGATGCGGTCGCCTTGGAAGACAGCGAGGTATGCGAGCTGCCGTTTACCCACATCGAAGAACTGGGGCAGAACATTCCCAGCCTGCGTACCCACTTTTTCCGCATGATGAGCCGTGAAATTGTGCGTGATCAAGGTGTTATGCTGCTGTTGGGCAATATGCGCGCCGAAGAACGGATTGCCGCCTTCCTGCTGAACCTTTCCCAAAGGCTCTACTCGCGCGGTTTCGCCGCCAACGACTTCATCTTAAGAATGTCCCGCGAAGAAATCGGCAGCTATCTCGGGCTGAAACTCGAAACCGTCAGCCGCACATTGTCCAAGTTCCATCAGGAAGGATTGATTTCCGTCGAACACAAACACATCAAGATTCTCAATCTGCAAGTGCTGAAAAAAATGGTATCCGGTTGTTCGCACGCCATTTGATTAACCTGTACGAGCATTTCAGACGGCATTCTCAATAAACACAGGGCAGACGAAAACATCTGCCCTGTTTGTTTTATCTGCCGCAAAATGCCGTCTGAAAACCGGCAGCCGCCTAAATCGAAAAATCCTCGCTGATGGGCGTGTACAGAATCCTGTCCACCTTCTCGCGTGTCAGGTGCGGCGCAAACGCTTGGATAAAGTCGTAGGCATATCCGCGCAAATAAGTATCGCTGCGCAAAGCAATCCACGTCGGCGACGGCTCGAACAGGTGTGCCGCATCCACAAGCTGCAAATCCCCATCCGTATCCGGGTTGTAGGCCATCTTTGCCATCAATCCCACACCCAAACCCAAGCGTACGTAAGTTTTTAATACGTCCGTATCCGCCGCCGCCAATGCGACATCCGGCCGTTCCAAACGGGCTTTGGCGAATGCCCGCGCGATGCTGCTGCCCGCATTGAATGAAAATTCATAAGTAATCAGCGGAAACCTCGCCAAATCTTCAATGCGGAGGGGATTCCTGCATTCGAGCAGCGGATGGTCGTTCGGCACAATCACCGCGTGTGTCCAGTCATAGCAGGGGAGTTTGCCCAGTTCGGGATGGTCGTCTATACGCTCTGTAACAATCGCCAAATCAGACTCTCCCGAAGTAACCATTTGGGCGATGGCGGCAGGGCTTCCCTGTTTGATGGTCAGATTGACTTTCGGGTAGCGTTTCACGAAATCAGCAACAATCAACGGTAGGGCATAACGCGCTTGAGTATGCGTCGTAGCAACCGTCAGCGAGCCGCTGTCGTGTCCGGTAAACTCGCTGCCGATATTTTTAATGTTCTGAACATCACGCAAAATACGTTCGGCAATATCCAAAACCGCCTTGCCCGGCTGAGAGATGGATACCACACGCTTTCCGCTGCGGATAAAAATCTGAATGCCGATTTCTTCTTCCAATAATTTGATTTGTTTGGAAATACCGGGTTGCGAGGTAAACAAGGCTTCGGCTGCTTCGGAAACATTCAGGTTGTGCCGGTAAACTTCTAAGGCGTATTTTAATTGCTGTAATTTCATAGCGAGTCGGTGTGGGTCTGTGTCGGGTGGCTGAACATTGTTTATAATTTATCATATTTTCTTGCCGGTACGGTATGGGGCTTTGCCGTTGTGTTTGTTGTTTTTGTGCAACGGCAATCGTGCGATATGGAAAAAATCTCCCTAAAGTAATGACACGGAATTGATTTTTCGGCATGATAGACTATCAGGAAACAGGCTGTTTTACGGTTGTTTTCAGGCGTTGAGTATTGACAGTCCGCCCCCTGCTTCTTTATAGTGGAGACTGAAATATCCGATTTGCCGCCATGTTTCTACAGCGGCCTGTATGTTGGCAATTCAGCAGTTGCTCCTGTATCTGCTGTACAAATTTAATGAGGGAATAAAATGACCAAACAGCTGAAATTAAGCGCATTATTCGTTGCATTGCTCGCTTCCGGCACTGCTATGGCGAGCGAAGCTCATATCCACGGTTATACCGTGAGTGGCCAATCACAAGAAGTCGTACGCAACAACTACGGCGAATGCTGGAAAAATACCTACTTCGACAAAGCAACCCAAGGTCGCGTAGAGTGTGGCGATGCAGTTGAACCAGCTCCTGTTGCTGTTGTAGAGCAGGCTCCGCAATATGTTGACGAAACCGTTTCTCTGTCTGCTAAAACCCTGTTCGGTTTCGACAAAGACGTACTGCGTGCCGAAGCCCAAGACAACCTGAAAGTATTGGCCCAACGCTTGGGTCAAACCAACGTACAATCCGTACGTGTTGAAGGTCATACCGACTTCATGGGTTCTGAAAAATACAACCAGGTCCTGTCCGAGCGTCGCGCCAACGTAGTGGCAAACTACTTAGTCAGCAACGGTGTGCCTGCCTCTAAAACTTCTGCTGTCGGCTTGGGCGAATCTCAAGCGCAAATGACTCAAGTTTGTGAAGCCGAAGTTGCCAAACTGGGTGCAAAAGCCTCTAAAGCCAAAAAACGTGAGGCTCTGATTGCATGTATCGAACCTGATCGCCGTGTTGACGTGAAAATCCGCAGCATCGTAACCCGTCAGGTCGCTCCGGCTCATGTTCACACCCAACAATAAGCTTTAAAAGCATCTTGCCGATGGGTAGGGTTGGATTCCTCTTCTGTATAAGAGAAGAGGTACGTATCAAACTTTAATCGGTTCTGATGAAACAAAACAAACCCCGCTTTTGCGGGGTTTGTTTTTAGGATGCTTGCGGAAACGGTTATTGTCAGAATATGGGGTAGGGTTTATGCTTCATCAAAATCTTCCTGGTGCTTGAAACTCCGGTTTTGAAGGCGATAGAATTTGGATTTGTTTGTGAGGGAACAAACTCTATCAAATCAGTGCTGTACGCGGTGCTGCGTTTTATGTGCGGTACTGTGTAAAATACAGCAGATCAATAAAAATCAACATGGCGGTGCGTTCGGATATTTTGCGACATGAAAGAATTCGACTTCATCAAACGGTATTTGCAAACAGGCACGGATAAGGATGTCGTATTGGGTATAGGCGACGATGCGGCGATTGTCCGCCCGCGTGAAGGCTTCGATTTGTGTTTCAGTGCGGATATGCTTTTGAAGGACAGGCATTTTTTTGCAGATGTCAAACCTGAAGACTTGGCTTGGAAGGTTTTGGCCGTCAATATTTCAGATATGGCGGCGATGGGCGCGATACCGCGTTGGGTGCTGCTGAGCGCGGCGTTGCCCGAATTGGATGAGGTATGGCTGGAACGGTTTTGCGGCAGCTTTTTCGGTTTGGCAAAAAAGTTTGGCGTAACGTTAATCGGCGGGGATACGACTAAGGGCGATATGGCGTTCAATGTAACCATTATCGGCGAATTGCCGAAGGGTAGGGCATTGCGGCGTGATGCGGCGGTTGCGGGCGACGATATTTGGGTGTCGGGGCGTGTCGGTATGGTGGCAGCGGCTTTGAACTGCCGTCTGAAACGGTGTGTGTTGCCGGATGATGTGTTTGCCGAATGCGAACAAAAGCTGCTCCGCCCCGAGCCAAGGGTTGGGCTGGGGCTTGCGCTGTTGCCGTTTGCCGGGGCGGCGCAGGATGTTTCAGACGGCCTCGCGCAAGATTTGGGGCATATCCTGACCGCTTCCGGCGTGGGGGCGGAAATTTGGGCCGATTCGCTGCCGTCTTTATCTGCATTGAAAGATATTTTGCCCCGAGCGCAATGGCTGTCTTATACTTTGGCGGGCGGCGACGATTACGAGCTGGTTTTTACCGCGCCGGAAAGTTGCCGCAGCCGTGTGCTTGATGCGGCGGAACGGTGCGGCGTACCGGTAACGCGCATCGGCAAAATCAACGGAGGATGCCGTCTGAAGGTTTTAGATGCCGGCGGCAGGGAATTGGAACTACATTCTTTAGGATTCGATCATTTTGGCTGATTTTAAACCTGATTGGGCGTGGCTGCGGCAGCGTCCCTTGTGTTTTTTGGCATTCGGTTTCGGCAGCGGACTGGCTCCGTTCGCGCCGGGCACATTCGGCACTTTGGCGGCACTGCCTTTGGCATTTGTGTTGATATTGGCGGGTGTGGACGGATGGCTGCTGGCTTTTTTGTGTATCGTGCTGTTTATGTGGGGCATACGCATTTGCGCGTGTGCGGAAAAGGAAAGCGGCGTATCCGACCACGGCGGCATTGTGTGGGATGAAATCGTCGCCATGCTGTTTGTGCTGGCGTTTGTGCCGTTCAAGTGGACGTGGTGGCTGGCGGCATTTGTTCTGTTCCGCCTGTTTGACGCGCTCAAACCGCCTCCCGTCGGTTGGTTTGACAAGAATCTGCACGGCGGTTTGGGCATTATGGCGGACGATATGGCGGCGGCGGTGATGACCTTGATTGTCTTGAGGATTGCAATGCTGTTTTAAACGGGGCTGCCTTGTAAAAATGCCGTCTGAAAGCCTTTCAGACGGCATTGTTTCGGAGGTTAACGTGTTACCGGTTTGTATTTGATGCGTTTCGGTTTCGCGCCTTCTTCGCCGAGTCGGCGTTTCTTATCGGCTTCGTATTCCTGATAGTTACCGTCGAAGAACACCCATTTGGAGTCGCCTTCACACGCCAAGATATGCGTGGCGATGCGGTCGAGGAACCAGCGGTCGTGCGAAATCACCATCACGCTGCCAGCAAATTCCAACAATGCGTCTTCCAGCGCGCGCAGGGTTTCCACGTCGAGGTCGTTGGACGGTTCGTCCAGCAGCAACACATTGCCGCCGCTCAATAAGGTTTTCGCCAAGTGCAAACGTCCACGTTCGCCGCCCGACAATTGACCTGCGATTTTGCTTTGGTCGCTGCCTTTGAAGTTGAAACGACCCAAATATTGGCGGGCGGGAATTTCAAACTGCCCGACCTGCAAAATGTCGCGGCCTTCGGCAATGTTGTCGAACACGGTTTTGTCGTTTTGCAAACCTTCGCGGCTTTGGTCGATCAAGCTCATTTTCACGGTTTGCCCGATTTTCACTTCGCCGGAATCAGGCTGCTCTTTGCCCGCAATCATTTTAAACAGCGTCGATTTACCCGCGCCGTTCGGGCCGATGATGCCGACAATCGCACCCGCAGGCACTTTGAAGCTCAAATCGTCAATTAGCACTTTATCGCCAAACGATTTGGAAACGTTCACAAATTCAATCACTTCATTACCCAAACGCTCGGCGACGGGAATGAAGATTTCCTGCGTTTCATTGCGTTTTTGGTATTCGTAGTTGCTCATTTCCTCAAAACGAGCCAAACGCGCTTTGGACTTGGCTTGGCGGCCTTTGGCATTCTGGCGCACCCATTCCAATTCCTGCTTCATCGCCTTCACGCGCGCGGCTTCGGATTTCGCCTCGTTTTCCAAGCGTTTTTCTTTCTGCTCCAGCCAAGACGAGTAATTGCCTTTCCAAGGAATACCGTGGCCGCGGTCGAGTTCCAAAATCCATTCGGCGGCGTTGTCCAAGAAGTAGCGGTCGTGCGTTACCGCAACGACTGTGCCGGGGAAACGCACCAAGAATTGCTCCAGCCATTCGACCGATTCGGCATCCAAGTGGTTGGTCGGCTCGTCCAGCAGCAACATATCGGGCTTGCTCAACAAGAGTTTGCACAAAGCGACGCGGCGTTTTTCACCGCCGGACAGATTGCCGATTTTGGCATCCCAATCAGGCAGGCGCAGTGCGTCAGCAGCGATTTCCAATTCGTGTTCCGCACCGCCGCCCGTGGACGAACCTGCCGCAATAATCGCTTCCAAGCGGCCCTGTTCTTCCGCCAATGCGTCAAAATCCGCATCAGGATTGGCGTACTCGGCATACACTTCTTCCAAGCGTTTCTGCGCCGCCGCCACTTCGCCCAAACCACTTTCCACTTCCTCGCGCACAGTTTTCTCAGGATCAAGCTCAGGCTCTTGCGGCAGGTAGCCGATTTTAATGCCGCCCATCGGCACGGCTTCGCCCTCAAATTCCTTATCCACGCCCGCCATAATCCGCAAAACGGTGGACTTGCCCGCGCCGTTCAAACCGAGCAAACCGATTTTCGCGCCGGGGAAAAATGAAAGGGAAATGTCTTTAATAATGGTTTTCTGCGGCGGTACAACCTTGCTCACGCGCAGCATAGAATAGACGTATTGTTGGGACATAGTTTTCTCGATTCGGTCAAACAAATTTCAGGCGGCCATTTTAACCGATAATTTGATTTAAGCCAGTTTATCCGCGAACCGATATTGCCAAAATCGGGCAGGATTCATAAAATCCGCCTATCTCTTTGAAATTAGACAAACAAAAAAATAATAATGATAGAGGGTTGCCACACCGGCAACCATTTCGGATTTTCCAAAGCAAATACTTTTCAAATCAAAAAAAGGATTTACCTTATGTCGGAATATACGCCTCAAACAGCAAAACAAGGTTTGCCCTCACTGGCAAAAAGTACGATTTGGATGCTGAGCTTCGGCTATCTCGGCGTTCAGACGGCCTTTACCCTTCAAAGCTCGCAAATGAGCCGAATTTTTCAAACGCTAGGCGCTGACCCGCACAATTTAGGCTGGTTTTTCATCCTGCCGCCGCTGGCCGGTATGCTGGTTCAGCCGATTGTGGGCTACTACTCAGACCGCACTTGGATGCCGCGCCTGGGTGGCCGCCGCCTACCCTATCTGCTTTACGGCACGCTGATTGCGGTCATCGTGATGATTCTGATGCCCAACTCGGGCAGCTTCGGTTTTGGCTACGCTTCTTTGGCGGCTTTATCGTTCGGCGCGCTGATGATTGCGCTGTTGGACGTATCCTCCAATATGGCGATGCAGCCGTTTAAGATGATGGTTGGCGACATGGTCAACGAGGAGCAGAAAAGCTACGCCTACGGCATTCAAAGTTTCTTAGCGAATACGGGCGCGGTTGTGGCGGCGATTCTGCCGTTTGTGTTCGCGTATATCGGTTTGGCGAACACGGCCGAAAAAGGCGTTGTGCCACAGACCGTGGTCGTAGCATTCTATGTTGGCGCGGCGTTACTGATTATTACCAGTGCGTTCACCATCTTCAAAGTCAAAGAATACGATCCGGAAACCTACGCCCGCTATCACGGCATCGATGTCGCCGCGAATCAGGAAAAAGCCAACTGGTTCGAACTTTTGAAAACCGCGCCTAAAGCGTTTTGGACGGTTACTTTGGTACAATTCTTCTGCTGGTTTGCCTTCCAATATATGTGGACTTACTCGGCAGGCGCGATTGCGGAAAACGTTTGGCAGACAACTGATGCTTCTTCCGTAGGCTACCAAGAAGCAGGCAACTGGTACGGCGTTTTGGCGGCGGTACAATCCATTGCTGCCGTTATCTGCTCGTTTATTCTGGCAAAAGTACCGAACAAATACCATAAAGCCGGTTATTTCGGTTGCTTGGCTTTGGGTGCGCTCGGTTTCTTCTCCGTTTTCTTCATCAGCAATCAATACGCGCTGGTGTTGTCTTATACCTTAATCGGTATTGCGTGGGCCGGTATCATTACCTATCCTTTGACGATTGTGACCAATGCCCTCTCAGGCAAACACATGGGTACTTATTTGGGCCTGTTCAACGGCTCTATCTGTATGCCGCAAATCGTCGCTTCGCTGCTGAGTTTCGTCCTCTTCCCTATGCTGGGCAGCCATCAGGCAACCATGTTCTTGGTTGCCGGCGCAGTCTTGCTGATGGGGGCTTTCTCAGTATGCCTGATTAAAGAGACCCACGGCGAATAATCCGTTTCAACACCATCGGCAAAGGCCGTCTGAAACCTTTTCCGATCTGACAATTTTAATAACAGGAGCTTCATAAATGTACACGAGAATCATGGAAGTCAGCCCTTGGACACTGCGTTCGACAAAACTGGAAAAAGAGCACAAACGACTGCAAGAGAGCCTGACCAGCTTGGGCAACGGCTATATGGGCATGCGCGGCAACTTTGAAGAAACCTACTCCGCCGACAGTCACTTGGGTACCTACATCGCCGGCGTGTGGTTCCCCGACAAAACCCGCGTCGGCTGGTGGAAAAACGGCTATCCTAAATATTTCGGTAAAGCCATCAATGCGCTCAATTTCAGCAAAGTCAAAATCTTTGTCGATGGTCAAGAAGTGGACTTAGCGAAAAACGACGTTGCCGACTTCTCCGTCGAACTCGATATGCAGCACGGCGTGTTGCGCCGCTCGTTCACCGTATTCGGCGTGCGTTTCGATGTGTGCAAATTCCTGTCCGTCGCGCAAAAAGAGCTGGCGGTTATCCGCTGGGAAGCTGTGTCCGTTGACGGCAAAACCCACCAAGTCCGCATTGATTCCATCATCGACGCCGATGTGAAAAACGAAGATTCCAACTACGAAGAAAAATTCTGGCAGGTATTGGACAAAGGCGTTTCAGACGACCTCTCCTACATTGCCACCCAAACCGTCGCCAATCCCTTCGGCGTAGAGCAATTCATCGTCAACGCCGAGCAAACCTTCGCCGGCAGCTTCAAAGCCCTCGGTGGCAGCCAAACCGACTGGCAGGTCTCCAATTCTTTCCAAGCCGAAGTCGGCAGTACGCCCGAAACCTTTGAAAAACGCGTGATTGTTACCACCAGCCGCGATTATCAGGGCTTGGAAGCTGTGAAAGCCGCAGGCCGCGCCTTGTCGGAAAAAATCGCAGGCGTTGCGTTTGAAACCTTGCTGGAGGCGCACAAAGCAGGCTGGCTGCACCGTTGGGAAATCGCCGACGTGGTCATCGAAGGCAGCGACGAAGCGCAGCAGGGCATCCGTTTCAACCTGTTCCAACTGTTCTCCACCTACTACGGCGAAGACGCACGCCTGAACATCGGTCCTAAAGGCTTTACCGGCGAAAAATACGGCGGCGCGACCTATTGGGACACCGAAGCCTACGCCGTGCCGCTCTACCTTGCACTGGCGGAACCCGAAGTTACCCGCAACCTGCTGCAATACCGCCGCAACCAACTGCCGCAGGCGCAACACAACGCGCGCGAACAGGGCTTGGCGGGCGCACTCTATCCAATGGTAACGTTTACGGGTATCGAGTGCCACAACGAATGGGAAATCACCTTCGAAGAAATCCACCGCAACGGCGCGATTCCTTACGCCATCTACAACTACACCAACTACACAGGCGATGAAAGCTATCTTGCCCAAGAAGGCTTGGAAGTTTTGGTCGAAGTGTCCCGCTTCTGGGCGGACCGCGTCCACTTCTCCAAACGCAACGGCAAATACATGATTCACGGCGTAACCGGCCCGAACGAATACGAAAACAACATCAACAACAACTGGTACACCAACACCCTCGCCGCATGGGTATTGGACTACACCCGCGAAGCCTTGGCGAAATATCCACGTCCGGATTTGAACGTGAGTGCCGCCGAGTTGGAAAAATGGGCGGACATCAGCGCGAATATGTACCGTCCGCATGACGAAGAACTCGGCGTATTCGTGCAGCACGACGGCTTCCTCGACAAAGACATCCGCCCCGTGTCCGCGCTTTCGCCCGATGATTTGCCGCTCAACCAGAAATGGTCGTGGGACAAAATCCTGCGTTCGCCTTTCATCAAACAGGCGGACGTATTGCAAGGCATCTACTTCTTCGGCGACCGTTTCAACATGGACGAAAAACGCCGCAACTTCGACTTCTACGAACCGATGACCGTGCACGAAAGCTCGCTGTCGCCTTGTGTCCACGCCATCCTTGCCGCCGAACTGGGCAAAGAAGAAAAAGCCGTGGAAATGTACCAGCGCACCGCCCGCCTGGACTTGGACAACTACAACAACGACACCGAAGACGGCCTGCACATCACTTCCATGACCGGCTCGTGGCTCGCCATCGTCCAAGGTTTCGCCCAAATGAAAACCTGGGGCGGCAAACTCAGCTTCGCCCCGTTCCTGCCGAGTGCTTGGACAGGCTATGCCTTCCACATCAACTACCGCGGCCGTCTGATTAAAGTCGCCGTCGGCAAAGAAAACGTCGTCTTCACCCTGCTCAAAGGCGAACCGCTCGATTTGCAGGTGTACGGCAAAGACATCACGCTCAACGGCAGCCACACCGTCGCGTTGGAAAAATAAGGAGGGCGCAAAATGACTTTCACCGCAGTCCTCTTTGACCTCGACGGCGTCATCACCGATACCGCCGAATACCACTACCGCGCATGGAAAAAGCTTGCCGAAGAACTGGGCATCAGCATCGACCGCAAGTTTAACGAGCAGCTCAAAGGCGTGTCGCGCGACGATTCGCTCAAACGCATCCTCGCACACGGCGGCAAAACCGTCAGCGAAGCCGAGTTTGCCGAACTGACCCGCCGCAAAAACGACAACTACGTCGAAATGATTCAGGCAGTCAAATCCGAAGACGTGTACCTCGGCATTTTGCCGCTACTGGAAGCATTGAGGGCAAACGGCAAAAAAATCGCCCTCGCGTCCGCCAGTAAAAACGGCCCGTTCCTGCTGGAACGCATGGGGTTGACCCATTTCTTCGACGCCATTGCCGACCCTGCCGCCGTCGCGCATTCCAAACCCGCCCCCGACATCTTCCTCGCCGCCGCCGAGGGCGTGGGCGCGGACATCCGCCGCTGCATCGGCATTGAAGACGCCGCCGCCGGCATCGCCGCCATCAAAGCCGCCGGCGCCTTGCCCATAGGCGTGGGCAAAGCCGAAGACTTGGGCAGCGACATCGCGCTGGTGTCCGGCACCACCGAGCTGACCTACGCCTACCTGCAAAACGTGTGGGAACAGTCGGGCAGGTAAAACGTGTCAGATAAAGTGTCAGGGAAGTAAAAAGATAGTGTAGTGATATGTCCATGTCTTTTACACTATCTTTACGTTTCACTTAGGCGCAATTAGTCAAACCTGCTGATTTTTCAGCAGGTTTTGTTTTTAGGTTTGTATCTTCAAAGGTTACTGGTTTTTGCTCATGTATCTTTGCGGCTCAAAGTCTTTCCCTGTCTTTATCAAGTTGTAGGCGATGACGGCAAGTTTGCGCATCAGGGCGACTATAATTTGCTTCGGCCTTTTGCCGTTGGCTTTCAAGCGGCTCACAAAAGGGGCAAAGGTTCGGCTTCGGTAGGCGTGCATGGCAGGCATATACAGGGCGGTTCGTAGTCGCCTACTGCCGACTTTTGATATACGCTCTCGGCCTTTGACACTCGTGCCTGATTTGAATTGTTTGGGGTCTAGTCCGTCTGAACAGTGTTTCAGACGACCTTTCTGCTTTTCAAGAGCATTGAGTAATGATCCGGATGCTATTGTAATTTTAAGGACTGTGGATTAAATTATGAATGTAAACAAAGATTTTTTTCTTGCAAGAGACGGCCATCCGAGCCTGAAACAGTTTTATTTTATTGGCGCGCCATTTGAAAAAGCACTGGATCTTTATCTAAAAAGACGTATGGATTTAAGTGATTTTTATCAAAATCTAAAACCGAAACTATCGTATTTGGATGAGGAATATACCCTCAGTCAGAAATTGGATTTCTTGAATCCGCTTGAGATTACCGGATCATCCAAATATTTATTGTTGGAAACGCAGTCTGATTGGTCATTGCTAATAGGTAATAACCGGAACGGCACAGACTTTTCAAGTGTGCCGTATGAAGCCTTGCTGTGGAAAATCAGATTATTGGCTATGTATTTACGTCCATATTTTGGCAAAGACGAATTCGGTGCGGTCTCATTTACCCTGTATGAGGGCAGCAAACAGGTTTCCCGTCATGACTGCGAAACCAGAAATGTTATGCTGCATAAAGAAACCAGTCGTGTCGAGTTTATGGAATATGGCACGCCGCTGCCGTTTGAACAGACAGAAAAATATACCGAAAGACTCAAAAAAAACAGGCTGACTGTGGAGATGATCGAAGAATATTGCAAACATTTAGGCATTTCATTATTTGATTTGGACTTCTACCAGTCCAAAGCCGCCCTTATTGAGATATTGAGAAACAAATAACTTCCATCTCTTCAAAAAGACAGTCTGAAAAATATTCAGGCTGTCTTTTAACGTCGGCAGCCAAAGCGGCCTCTTTGCCGGCGAAGGCGGCTACCACATCACAGCCGACAGCGTCCGGCTTAAAGGCGGCGCCATCGCTTCTGCCGCAGACAAAGACCACAACGAACTCACCGCCCGCAGTTTCAGCTTTGAAGACATCCGCAACGAAAGCAGCTACAGTGCCCAAAGCATGGGTATCGGTGATAGTGGATTAAATTTAAACCAGTACGGCGTTACCTCGCCTTGCCGTACTATTTGTACTGTCTGCGGCTTCGTTGCCTTGTCCTGATTTTTGTTAATCCACTATAGAACAGATTGATAACCCAACTTACGCAACCATAAAAACTGAATGCCAATTTCTCAACCATGCTATTCAAATTTATTTGAACGATTTTTTTTCTAACCAGTCAACCTTAACAATCACTATTAAAATGCGCGCCGATGTTCTGTCTCCGCCTGTATGCGGCTTGGGCGACGGCGAGGCTGCATTCGAGTAGGTTGCGGTTTTCGTATTCGGACGCGGTGTGCGGTTCGGCTTGATTTTGCTTCCAAAGCCGCAGTTGGTCGATGGCGCGGCGCAGGCCGGTATCGTTGCGGAGGATGCCGAGATGGCGTTGGTTGAACGCTTGCAGGACGGGGCGGCTGAATGCGCTTTGGATGCCGTCTGAAAAGATGCCTGCTTCGGCGGTGGGGTTTTCAGACGACCTTTTGGACGGTACGGTTTGGAATGCTTGTCCTTCCGCGATGGTTTGGGCGGCAAGCCTGGCGGTAACGACGCATTCGAGCAGGGAGTTGCTGGCGAGGCGGTTGGCTCCGTGCAGCCCTGTGCAGGCGGTTTCGCCTAAGGCGTAGAGCTGCGGCAGGGAGGTTCTGCCGCAGGGGTCGGTTTGGATGCCGCCGCAGGTGTAGTGTTGCACGGGGCGGACGGGGATGGCTTGGCGCGTGATGTCCAAGCCGCATTGGGACAGGCAGTGCCGATGAATGGAAGGGAAATGCTGACGGACGAACGCTGCGGGTTGATGGCTGATGTCGAGCGAGACGAAGTCTTGCGTTTGTTTGGCGATTTCGGCGGCGATGGCGCGGGCAACGATGTCGCGCGGCGCAAGTTCGGCGCGGCGGTCGTAATGCGGCATAAACCGTTCGCCCGCTTGGTTGGTCAGGATACCGCCTTCGCCGCGCACGGCTTCGGAAATCAGGAAGGTGCGGCCGTTTTCAGACGGCCTTGCCAAGCCTGTAGGGTGGAATTGGATAAATTCGAGGTTTTCCACTGCGCAGCCTGCGCGTATCGCCATGGCGATGGCGTCGCCCGTGCATTCGGGCGGCGTGGTGGTGGCGGCGTAAATCTGTCCCAAGCCGCCGCCTGCGAGTACGGTATGGCGGGCACGGATGCGGTAGGTTTCTTGCGTTCGGCAGTCGAGGACGGTCAGTCCGCATGCTGCGCCTGATTCGGTTTGAACGTCCAACGCCATCTGCCGCCCGCAAACGCGGATGTTCGGGCGGCGGCGTATTTGGGCAATCAGGCTCTGCATGACGGCTTCGCCCGTGTAGTCGGCGACGTGGGCGATTCGGCGGCAGGTGTGCCCGCCTTCGCGCGTCAGGTGCAGGCCGTTATTATTTTGGTCGAACGCCACACCCTGCGCCAGCAGCCATTCGATTGCCGGTTTGCCCTGCGACAGGATGGCGCGGACGGCGGCTTCGTCGCATAAACCCGCGCCCGCTTCCAAAGTATCGGCGACGTGTTTTTCGATGTCGTCCTCTCCCGACCACGCCGCCGCAATCCCGCCTTGCGCATGACGGCTGGCGGTGTCGTCCAGCCGGTTTTTGCACAAAATGACGATGCAGAACGATTCAGGCAGCGACAGGGCGAGCGTCAGTGCCGCCAGCCCGTTTCCGGCAATCAATACGTCGCAATCGGTTTGCATGGTGTTGTCCTTGTTTGAGAGGCCGTCTGAAACGGCAATATTGACGGCAAATCAGGCGGGCCCCATGCCGTTGAACACATCTTTTTTCTTCAGTCCTGCCGCGAAGTCGAGCATACGCTGCAAAGGCAGTTTGGCGGCTTCGCCCAGCTTCCTGTCCAACAGGATTTCGTTGTACCCGCTTGTCAGGGCGTGTTTGATGCCACCCAGCGAATTCATCGCCATCCACGGGCAGAACGCGCAACTTTTGCAGCTTCCGCCGTTGCCCGCCGTCGGGGCGGCGATAAATTCTTTGTCGGGTGCCTGCTTTTGCATTTCGTGTAGGATGCCCAAGTCGGTTGCTACGATGAATTTTTTTTCAGGGCGCGATACGGCGGCCTTCAGCAGTTTGCTGGTCGAGCCGACCACGTCGCCCAGTTCGATGACGCTTTGCGGCGATTCGGGATGAACCAGCACCACCGCGTCGGGATGTTCCGCCTTCAACGCCGCCAATTCCTGCCCTTTAAATTCGTTGTGGACGATGCACGAACCCTGCCACAGCAGCATATCCGCGCCCGTTTCGCGGCGGATGTAGTCGCCGAGGTGGCGGTCGGGTCCCCAAATCAGTTTCTCGCCGCGCGATTTCAGATACGACACGATTTCCAACGCCACTGAAGACGTTACCACCCAGTCGGCACGCGCTTTCACGGCGGCGGAAGTGTTGGCGTACACCACCACCGTACGGTCGGGGTGTTGGTCGCAAAACGCCGAAAACGCCTCTTCCGGACAACCCAAATCCAAAGAACATTCCGCTTCCAAATCAGGCATCAGCACCGTTTTTTCAGGGCAGAGGATTTTCGCGCTCTCGCCCATGAATCGCACACCCGCCACCACCAGCGTACCGGCTTCGTGTTCCGCGCCGAAGCGTGCCATTTCCAGCGAATCGCCCACGCATCCGCCTGTTTCCAAAGCCAAATCCTGAATCAGAGGATCAACATAATAATGCGCCACCAAGACCGCGTTTTTCTCCTTCAGCAAAGCCTTGATTTCGTCTTTCAGACGGCCTGCCGTTTCGCGGTCGGGCGTGTCGGCAACCTTCGCCCACGCCTGACGGATTTGGCAGGCGGAAGTCGGCATCTGAATGAGGGGCATATCGTAATCGAACGAGCGGCGGGCGGCGGTTTGCATGATGTTTCCTTGTAGCTGGTTTTCAGACGGCATGAAGGTTTGCCGTCTGTTTTTCAAACTGTTTTATATTATGCTCAACTTGAGTATAATATGCAAGGTCGTCTGAAAACAGGTTTGAGATACCGCAAAACCGACCCGCTTCGTTCCGACAAACCGCTTTGGTTTATAGTGGATTAACAAAAATCAGGACAAGGCGACGAAGCCGCAGACAGTACAAATAGTACGGCAAGGCGAGGCAACGCTGTACTGGTTTAAATTTAATCCACTATACAATAAAGCCTTTCCCACCCGCAGAAAGCTGAGCATGGATGCCTACCCCGAAGCCGAAGCCCCGCCGCAAAGTATCGTCGAGCTGGTTCCTGTACTGATCGCCATTACAAACGGCAGCTTGAGGGTTTTGACCGTTGCCCAAGGAGCGCTGCTGCCCAACGGCCTGCTTGCACCGCTTCGCCACTCCTTGCAGGCAGGGGTCAGGATGTGGGTCGCCAAGCAGACATCTCAGCCCATGGGTTATGTAGAACAGCTTTACACATTTGTCGATACGCGCCGTCAAAACGAGCAAGGCCTGCCTGTCTTGTACGTCAGCTATCTGGGGCTGGTGCGCGAGGCCGCCGACAGCATCCTGCATCCCGACGCGAAATGGCAGGACTGCTACAGCTATTTCCCGTGGGAAGATTTGCGTACCGACGGCGAGCAGCGCGACGCCATCGTCAGCCGCCTGCGCATTTGGGCAAACTCGGCGGACACGGAGGAAGTGCGCCAAAAGCGGCTCAAACGCATTCATTTGTGTTGGGGGGGCGAACCGGAAAACTGGTCAGAAGAATACGTTTTGCAACGCTATGAAATGCTGTATGAAAGCGGCCTGATAGCGGAAGCCGCCGAGCCGCAGGCAAACTTCGACTTCGCGCTTACGGGACAGCCCATGCGCCACGACCACCGCCGCGTGTTGGCGACCGCCCTGTCCCGCCTGCGTGCCAAAATCAAATACCGCCCCGTGATTTTTGAACTGATGCCGCCCGAATTCACGCTGCTGCAACTGCAAAACAGCGTCGAAGCCATCAGCGGCAGATTGCTGCACAAGCAAAACTTTCGCCGCCAGATTCAGCAGCAAAACCTTATCGAGCCGTCGGATACCGGCGTATCGGGCAGCAAAGGCCGTCCCGCGCAGCTTTACCGCTTCCGCGACGACGTTCTGCCCGACCAGCTGATTTCTGATATCGGACTGCCACTGGGTAGCCGCTAACTGATTTTCAGACGGCTTCAAATTAAATTTTGCCCCATCGGGGCAATATCAATATTTTTCCAAATTTTTCCAACAAAGGAAACTTCATGTCGTCTGAAAACAATCTTCTTCCTTTACCCGATACCCTGTTGCATCCCATGGTAGAACAAGCCTTGAGCGAAGATTTGGGCAGGCGCGGCGACATTACGTCCGCCGCCGTCATCGCGCCCGACAAAACCGCCAAACTCTTCCTTGTCAGCCGCGAAGACGGCGTTATCGCCGGTATGGACTTGGCGCGTATCGCCTTTCAGACGATGGATCCGTCCGTCCGCTTTCAAGCCGAAATCCAAGACGGGCAAACCGTCCGCGCAGGTCAGATGCTTGCCGCCGTCGAAGGCAACGCCCGCGCCCTGCTCGCCGCCGAACGCACCGCGCTCAACTACCTCACGCACTTAAGCGGCATCGCCACCGCCACCGCGCGTGCCGTTGCCGAAGTCGCCGAATACGGTACAGACATCGTGTGCAGCCGCAAAACCATCCCCCTGCTGCGCGTCCTGCAAAAATACGCCGTCAGGGCAGGCGGCGGCGTGAACCACCGCATGGGTTTGGACGACGCCGTACTCATCAAAGACAACCACCTCGCCTATTGCGGCAGCATCGCCCAAGCAGTGCGGCAGGCAAAACAGTCGGTCGGACCATTGACCTGCGTGGAAATCGAAGTGGACACGCTGGCACAACTGGACGAAGCCATCGCGGCGGGCGCGGAACGGATTTTGCTGGACAACATGGACGACAAAACCCTGGAAGAAGCGGCAAACCGCTGCCACACGCAAACCGTCCACCCCCACACCGTCTATTGCGAAGCATCGGGCGGCATCGGCTTCAACCGCCTGAAGCGCGTGGCGCAAACCGGCGTGAACGGCATCGCCCTCGGCTATCTGACCCACAGCAGCCGTTCGTTGGACATAGGTCTGGATTTTGTGGCGTGAGTTTTAGGGTGCAGGCGGCTGTCTGATATGTCAGGCAAGGAACCGCTTAACCGTAATCCGGTTATTGCCTCAAGGAGGAAATGCCGTCTGAAATATTCTTCAGACGGCATTTTTCGTGAAGGTCGTGATGCTTTAGAAAAAAACAGCGTTTCGGGCAGGCGCGATTTAGGTATTTCGGCATTGGAACCATTTGATGAACGGTAGCCGAAAGATACGGCAGTAACGGAGCGGTCAGCCGGAACACCTATCCAATGCATCCATATCTGCCCATATTGCCACCGCGTCTTTCACTACTGTCGGCAACGCTAAAGCCATATCGGTATGTATCTGGTTTTCCTTGTCGGGGATGCGGTGCATCGTCAGGAAGGCACGACCGATGCACATCTGGCCCGTATCGTCGGCGGCGATGATGAAATACTGAACCGGATGTTGGCGTTGGACGGCCTGTTGCGCAGAACGGCCTTGATTCACGGAAAATATCCATAATGGTTTTCTTAAAAAATACGGATGATTCCGCTCGGCGGCAGGGCAGGGGGAAAGGACAGAGGCGGCAGTTTTATGCCGTCTGAAAGCCTGTCTTTACGCTTGTTTGCAAAAATAGTGGGAAAAGGAACATACAATCCTGTACAATCATATATAAATAATTGATTTATAATACAATTTATAAAGATAATCAAAATCATCCATATCTGCCGCCCGTCAATCCGCTTGGCGGGCGGAAAAGGTTTTAGGAATACCGATGAACACAATACCGCTCCACACCATACTCAAATTGATGGCGCATCCCGAACGTATGGCGATACTGATCCAACTGTTGGACGGCGATTGCAATATTGCCGAGCTGTCCGAATCCCTGTCCATGCCTGCGACAGCAGTTTCCAACCATTTGAACCGCCTGCGCGTGGAAGGTCTAGTCGATTTTACGCGTTACCACCGCATTATCGAATACCGCCTGATTTCCGAAGACGCGGTGGCGATTCTGCACACGGTTCGCGATTTGGAAAACAAACGCGTGGCATAGTGTTAGAATCCTTTCCTTTTGCCGTCTGAACGTTTCGGACAGCATTTTTCGGAAATGTTATGAAAATCACCACTTGGAACGTCAATTCGCTCAATGTGCGGCTGCCGCAAGTGCAAAACCTGCTTGCCGATAATCCGCCGGATGTCCTTGTTTTACAGGAACTCAAACTCGATCAGGACAAGTTTCCCGCCGCCGCCTTGCAGATGATGGGCTGGCACTGTGTTTGGAGCGGGCAGAAAACCTACAACGGCGTGGCAATTGTCAGCCGCAGCGTGCCGCAGGACGTGCATATCGGTTTGCCTTCCCTGCCGGATGACCCGCAACGGCGCGTGATTGCGGCGACCGTCGGCGGCGTGCGCGTCATCAATGTCTATTGCGTCAACGGCGAGGCTTTGGACAGCCCCAAATTCAAATATAAGGAACAGTGGTTTGCCGCACTGACGGAGTTTGTCCGCGATGAAATGACACGCCACGGCAAACTGGTGCTGCTGGGCGATTTCAATATCGCGCCTGCCGATGCGGACTGTTACGACCCTGAAAAATGGTATGAAAAAATCCACTGTTCGTCCGTTGAACGGCAGTGGTTTCAAAATCTGCTGGATTTGGGATTGACCGACAGCCTGCGCCAAGTCCATCCCGAAGGTGCGTTTTACACATGGTTCGACTATCGCGGCGCGATGTTCCAGCGCAAACTGGGCCTGCGTATTGACCATATATTGGTTACATCCGAAATGGCGGCCGTTTTGAAGGATGTCCGCGTCGATTTGGAGACGCGTGCGCTGGAGCGTCCGAGCGACCACGCGCCCGTGGCGGCAGAATTCGATTTGTAATTCGGGAAAGGCAAATGCCGTCTGAAACTTCGCAGGGTTTCAGACGGCATTTTGATTGAATATCCGTTTAAACGATGAGGTTGCAGAGAGTATCGCGGTATGGCGGTAACGTCTGCAAGGTTAGGCCGCATTTGCACGCCATCGGCTGCAATCCGCGGTTTCCCGGCAAACGGCAAGGCGTTATCCATAGAATTATAGTCGGGGAAAAGGGAGATACGGCTGCGCTTGCGGATATGGAAATGCCGTCTGAAGGTTGTTCAGACGGCATTCCTTTTGCGCGGGGCTTACATTTGCTGTGCCGCATTGACGGCGCGTTGGTCGGGGTTGATGAGGATTTCGACGCGGCGGTTTTGCGCGCGGCCTTCAGCCGTAGCGTTGGACGCGGCAGGCATATGCGAACCGTAGCCGTAAACCGCCAGTCGCGAAGCCGCCACGCCGCGGGATTGCAGATAGTAGGCAACCGCTTGGGCGCGGTGTTGCGAAAGCGGGTTGTTGACGGCATCCGAACCCGTGTTGTCGGTGTGCCCGTTGATGGTCAGCGTCGTGTCGGGATACTGCACCAGCGTCTGTGCGGCAGTGTTCAGGGCGTATTGCGCGTTGCCGCCCAACGCCGCGCTGCCGGTGGCGAAGGTAACGCTTTCGGGCATCACCAGCTTGATTTGGTTGCCTTGGCGTTGAACCTGGACTTGTGTGCCGGTAAGGCTTTGGCGGAGCCGCTGCTCTTGATAGTCCATATAACCGCCCACGCCCGCGCCGATTGCGCCGCAGGCAAGCGCGGAATTGCGTGCGCCTTTGCCGCTGTGGGTCAGTGCGCCGACGATGCCGCACACTGCCGCGCCGCCCAAACCGTACATGGCGGATTTGCTTGGGGACTGCTGTCCGGTTGCGGGGTCGGCAACGCAGCCGGACAGCGCGAGTGCGGATGCGGTCAGCACGACGGTAAAGGGTTTGAAGAAAGTCATGGCGTTTCCTTCCGTGTATATGTCAAACCGTACAACTATAAACAATCATGCCGTCCAAATAAGCGGCGTTAACCTGAAATTACCCGATTTTTCCCGAAACAACACCGGTTTGTCGGTATTTGCGCCGAAACTTCCGCCATATCCACAAAAAACGGACCTTGACGTCGTAACCGACCGATCCTGCACCCAGTATCAGCAATACCGCCGAAACGGGCAGGGCGAAGTGGTGTCCGATTTTATGGTAGCCCCACGCACCGATGATGCCGCCGAGCAGAAAGGCCTGCATCATGCCGCTGAGCAGCCACATTTTGGGTTTGTTGACGCGGACGTGCGGCAGGCGGGGATGGTGGGTTTTGGAGTAATACAGGGCGCGTGAGATTTCGATGCCCAAGTCGGTCGCCGTACCCGTCATGTGGGTCGAGCGGATGGCACCGCCCGATAAAAGCGTCATGACTGTGTTGTGCATCCCCATGATGAAGCAGAGCAAGAACAGCGCGAGGGAAGGGAAGACCAAGCCTCCGTCCGTATCCCATTGCAGCGCGGTAATGCCGAACAGGCCGAAAACCAGCAGGTAAACCGCTTCCAGCCACATCGACAACCCGTAGCTGCCCCGAAAGCGCATCTGCTGCGTCCATAAAATCACCCAGCCCGAATGCGCCGCACCCGCGATGAAACACAACACGCTGACCATCGCCACCGCTGCCGCCGTCCATTGCTTCAGATATACCATGTCCGCCAGCAGCGACATCGAGCCGGTAACGTGCGACGTGTAGCGGGCAAATGCAAAAAAACCGCCGGCATTGATTGCGCCTGCCAGCAGCGACATGATGTAGCCCAAACGGCGGAAACGCGCATCGGAGATATGGTGTTCGTGCAGGTACGGGCGGTCTGCCTGCCAAAACGGAGGCAGATGCAGGCGGTTGCGGCGCGGAGTGCGGGCGTGTTTGGCGTGGCGGTCGGATTCGTTCATAATGGGCGGACGGTTCGGAAAGCATGTTCAAGAACCGCATTTTATAGCGAAAACAATCTAGGGGCGAACTTCACAAGTTTTTGAAAAGAGCGTACATTGAATCTGTTTCCGAGGAGGGTAGAACACCATGCGCCGATACATCGCGGCCGCTGCCGCAATACTCATACTGACTGCCTGCGCCACACCCGAACAGCAGGCGGCATACCGTCAGGCACAGCAACGCTACGAACAGGACCTGCAAGTCGCCCTTGCAGCGCAATGCGACCGCGAGACCGCACAGCTTATCCGCCGTCAGTTCGATTCAGGATATGCGCCCATGCCCGATGCCGAAAGACAGATATTTAAAACACGCTATACCGAAAAGCTTTCCGATCCCATGTTCCAAGCCTGTTACAAAATGGCGTGGCAGAACTACATCTCGCAACAGCAGCTCAAAGAAGTACGCCTGTACCGCTATTACGACGACTGGGGCTATCCCTTCTACCGCCCCTGGTGGTGGTAGTCAGAAGCGGCGGCATATGCCGTCTGAACACGCCTACTGTCTATAAACCGTAATACCGTTTACAATGACCGCCTGTTTCACCACATACCCGAACGCAACAATGAGAATCAGGCTGGGGCGGCATGACGCGCCCGACTTTCCACAGGGGGCCGCCGTAACCATAGGCAATTTCGACGGCGTACACCTCGGACACAAACACATCCTCCAAAAACTCCGCCTCGAAGCCGATACGCGCGGATTACCCGTCGTTGCCGTTATCTTCGAACCCCAACCCAAAGAATTTTTTGCCGCCCTTGCAGGCAAAACCCCGCCGTGCCGCATCAGCCCCCTGCGCACCAAGCTCGAATTATTGGAAGGCACAGGCTGCGTCGATGCCGTCTGGGTTTTACGTTTCGATCAAAATTTTTCCGAAATATCCGCGCAAGCATTTATCGACCGCCTGCTGCGTCAAACCTTAAATACGCGTTATTTGCTCGTCGGCGACGATTTCCGTTTCGGCGCGGGGCGGGAAGGCTGTTTTGAACTGTTGGCACAACAGCCCGATATGCAAACTGAGCGCACGCCTTCCGTCATCGTCGAAGACATCCGCACTAGCAGTACCGCCGTGCGACAAGCCCTTTCAGACGGCAACCTTGCCTATGCGAAAAAACTTTTGGGACACGACTACGTTTTGGGGGGCAGGGTGGTACACGGCAGAAAGCTAGGACGCACCCTAAACGCCCCGACCGCCAATATCCGCCTGCCCAACCACCGTTATGCCCTCGGCGGCGTGTTCGTCGTCGATGCGGACGGCGCATTCGGCACGCGGCGCGGTGTGGCGAGCTTCGGCTTCAATCCCACCGTCGGCGGCGGCTGTTCTCAAAAGCTGGAAGTCCACCTCTTCGACTTTCAAGGCGATTTGTACGGACAGCACCTCAACATCCGTTTCCTGCACAAACTGCGCGATGAAGAAAAGTTTGACGGTATGGAAGAACTGAAAAGGCAGATAGCAGCCGATATGGAAGCTGCAAAGTGTTGGTAGAAAAACCTTATACAAACCATCCGATTGGGCTACAATCAATCTTTTAACTTTTCAGACGGCATAGGGGTTTCCCGTTGTGAAATGCTGTTTGAGGCGCAATGCCGTCTGAAACCGAAATTATTGTAACAATAGAGATTAAAAAATGACCGATTACAGTAAAACCGTCAACCTGCTCGAGAGCCCGTTTCCGATGCGCGGCAATCTTGCCAAGCGCGAGCCTGCATGGCTGAAAAGCTGGTACGGGCAAAAACGCTACCAAAAACTGCGCGAAATCGCCAAAGGCCGTCCGAAATTTATTCTGCACGACGGCCCTCCGTATGCCAACGGCGACATCCACATCGGTCATGCCGTCAATAAAATTCTCAAAGACATCATTATCCGCAGCAAAACCCAAGCCGGTTTTGACGCGCCTTATGTACCGGGTTGGGACTGCCACGGCCTGCCCATCGAAGTGATGGTGGAAAAGCTGCACGGCAAAGACATGCCCAAAGCGCGTTTCCGCGAATTGTGCCGCGAATATGCCGCCGAACAGGTTGCCCGCCAGAAAAAAGACTTTATCCGCTTGGGCGTGTTGGGCGACTGGGACGATCCTTACCTGACCATGGATTTCAAAACCGAAGCTGATACCGTGCGTATGCTCGGCGAAATCTACAAATCCGGCTATCTCTATCGCGGCGCAAAACCGGTTCAATTCTGCTTGGACTGCGGCTCTTCGCTGGCGGAAGCGGAAGTGGAATATAAAGACAAAGTATCGCCTGCGATTGACGTTGCCTATCCGTTTAAAGACACTGCCGCGCTTGCCGCCGCATTCGGTTTGGCAGGTATCGAAGGCAAAGCGTTTGCCGTTATCTGGACAACCACGCCTTGGACGCTGCCTGCGAGCCAAGCTGTTTCAGCTGGCGCAGACGTGGTGTATCAACTGATTGATACGCCTAAAGGCAAATTGGTGTTGGCCAAAGATTTGGCAGAAGACGCGCTCAAACGTTACGGTTTTTCAGACGGCATTGCTATTCTTGCCGAAACTACCGGCGACAAGCTGGAAAACCTGCACATGAATCATCCGTTCCTCGAACGTGATATTCCCATGCTCAACGGCGACCATGTGACCACCGATGCCGGTACAGGCTTGGTGCATACTGCGCCTGCGCATGGTCTGGAAGACTACGCTGTCTGCAATAAATACGGCATTGAGCTTTACAACCCCGTCAATGCCGAAGGCAAATACATCAGCGAAACACCTCGTGTCGCTGGTATGCGCGTTTGGGAAGCCAATCCCGTTATCCTGCAATGGTTGGAAGAAACCGGCAACCTTTTGGCAAGCAGTAAAATCGAACACAGCTACGCGCACTGCTGGCGGCACAAAACGCCGCTGATTTACCGCGCGACCGGTCAATGGTTTGTCGGTATGGACAAAGCCGGTGCCGACGGCAAAACCCTGCGCGACAAAGCCATCAAGGCCGTGGACGATACCGAGTTTTTCCCGTCTTGGGGGCGCGCGCGTTTGGAAGCGATGATCGAAGGCCGCCCCGACTGGGTGGTTTCACGCCAACGCTATTGGGGCACGCCGATGACTTTCTTTGTTCACAAAGAAACGGGCGAGCTGCATCCGAACTCTGCCGAACTTTTGGAAAAAGTCGCGCAACGCATCGAAGAAAAAGGCATCGAGGCTTGGTTCTCCCTCGATAAGGGCGAATTGTTGAGCGCAGAAGATTGCGAAAACTACGACAAACTTTCCGATACGATGGACGTATGGTTCGACTCCGGCTCGACCCATTATTCTGTCTTGAAACAGCGCGAAGAATTGGACTGGCCCGCCGACCTCTACCTCGAAGGCAGCGACCAACACCGCGGCTGGTTCCAATCGTCTATGTTGACCGGTTGCGCCTCATCCATGGGGCGCGCGCCGTACAAACAGCTGCTGACCCACGGTTTCGTGGTTGACCAAAACGGTCGCAAAATGTCGAAATCTATCCGCAACGTCGTCGCGCCGCAAGAAGTGTATAACGAGTTCGGCGCGGACATTTTGCGCCTGTGGGCGGCATCCACCGATTACAGCGGCGAATTGTCGATTTCCAAAGAAATCCTCAAACGTGTAACTGAAAGCTACCGCCGTATCCGCAACACCTTGAGCTTCCTGTTTGCCAACCTCAGCGACTTCAATCCTATTGAAGATGCCGTGCAACAGGCAGACATGGTGGAAATCGACCGCTATGCCTTGGTATTGGCACGTCAGCTGCAAGAGCGTCTGGCAGGCGACTTTTATCCTCGCTACGCCTTCCACTTTGCTGTAAAAGACATTGTTTCTTTCTGCTCGGAAGATTTGGGCGCGTTCTACCTCGACATCCTGAAAGACCGCCTCTACACTACCAAAGCAGACAGCCATGCACGCCGCAGCGCGCAAACCGCCCTGTACCACATCACGCGCAGCCTAGTTCTCTTGATTGCACCGATTTTGTGCTTTACCGGCGAGGAAGCGTGGGACATCATTGGCGGCGGCGAAGAAGACAGCGTCCTCTTCCATACTTGGCACGAGTTCCCGCCCATCAACGAAAAAGCCGAAGCCGAACTGGTGAAAAAATGGACGGTAATCCGCGAAGCCCGCGAAGCCGTAACCGCCGCCATCGAGCCTTTGCGCGCCGACAAAACCGTCGGTTCGTCCTTGCAAGCCGAAGCCGAAATTACGGCTCCGGAAGAAATGGCCGGCTATCTGAACGCTTTGGGCGAAGAATTGCGCTTTGCTTTGCTGGTGTCTAAAGCAGAAGTGAAAGTAGGTGATGAACTTGCCGTAACCGCCAAAGCCAGCGGCGGCGAAAAATGCGAACGCTGCTGGCACTACACCCACGATGTGGGCGCAGTTGCAGGCCATGAAACCGTCTGCAAACGCTGTGCAGAGAATGTCGGCGGAGAAGGCGAAACGCGCCATTACGCCTGATAAAGTTTGAGCAAATGCCGTCTGGAACCGCCAAACAGCATTTCAGACGGCATTTTTTGCGCCGCGATTTGTCTTCATAATGGCGGAGGGGTTTCAAGATTACGGTGTTGTCGGGAATGATGGAAAATGGTGGGAATTGTGTAAAAAATGCCGTCTGAAACCGTTGGAAGCATCGGAAACGTTGGAGTCGATGAATCGGTGGGCTGAACCCACCCTACAGCCACGCCACAGTTTACCTTGCAGCCAACCCTGCGGCGTACTTAAACCAACACGGAAACTTATATGCCGTCATTCCCGCGCAGGCGGGAATCCGAACACGTCCGCACGGAAACCCGCATCCCGTCATTCCCACGAAAGTGGGAATCTAGAATCTCGGGGTTTCAGTCATTTCCGATAGATTCCCGCCGCGTCGGGGGTCTGGATTCCCGCCT